>CAILXE010000162.1 GCA_903838095.1 uncultured Chlorobiaceae bacterium | reverse complement strand
TTGTAGAGTTCAAACTTTATTGATTTCTTGTCATCAAGATTTTTTTCAATGAAATTCAGTTTTTACGGCCATGTTAGCCAAACGGATCATCCCCTGCCTTGATGTGCGTGACGGGAGAGTGGTAAAAGGAATAAACTTTGAAGGGTTGAGAGATGCTGGTTCCATTCTTGAACAGGCTCGCTTCTACAATAACGAACTGGCTGACGAGCTTGTTTTTCTGGATATTTCGGCTTCGCTTGAATCCCGCAGAACGACACTTGAAGAGGTGCTGAAAGTTTCCGGTGAGATCTTCATTCCGCTGACCGTCGGTGGTGGAATCAGTTCCGTTGAACGCGCCAAAGAGGTTTTTCTGCATGGAGCCGACAAGGTGTCGGTCAATACGGCCGCAGTCAACGACCCGCACCTTATCACCCGCATTGCTGAAAAATATGGTTCTCAGGCGGTTGTCGTGGCTATCGACATCAAAAAAATCGGAAATGACTACATTGTTCATACCCACTCAGGGAAAAATCCAACCCGATTTGAAGCGATTGAATGGGCACACAAGGTTCAGGAACTTGGCGCGGGAGAACTGCTTGTGACCAGTATGGATCGTGACGGTACCAAAGAGGGATACGATAACCATATCCTTTGCAGGATATCTACATCAGTTCATATTCCAGTCATAGCATCCGGAGGTGCCGGCAACCTTGAGCATCTCTATGAAGGATTTACCAACGGTCACGCAGATGCTGCTCTTGCCGCCTCAATCTTTCACTTTCGCCAACACTCAATCCTTGAGGCTAAAGAGTACTTGCGCGAACGAGGCATCCCCGTCAGGATATAACAACCCTATAACGAGAACAAGCCCATGCTTCAAAAATTACTGTTTGCTCTTGTCTCTCTGATGCTGTTCTGTGGAACAGCATATTCTGATTCCAGAGAAAAGCTTCAGGCAATACAGCTTGAAGCTGAAAATGGTAACGCTCAGGCCCAGAATAAACTTGGAGTCTACTATGAAATTGGCCTGAATGTCAATAAAGATGATGTTGAGGCTGTCAAATGGTATCGCCTGGCTGCCGAACAAGGGCATGCGGAGGCACAATTCAACCTCGGTGAAATGTATGAAGAGGGCATGGGCGTTGTAAAAGATTATACGACTGCAAAGGCATGGTATGAAAAAGCTTGCAAGAACGGATGGGAGTGCGGCTGCAAAAAGTACCGCCATTTAAGCGCGAAAGGCTCTGAATAGTTTTGATCCATAAACAGGTCAATCAATCAGTCACTCTCCTCAATCAGCCGTTTGCGAATATCCGACAACTCGGTGAGTCGTTGCGGGCTTGCTTCAGGATATGATAACCCGAGAGCTGTCAGAGTATGGACAATGATTTGTGACACAATCAACCGGGCATTCTGTTTGTCATCAGCAGGAACAACATACCATGGCGCACGTTTCGTACTTGTTGCCATGAAACAGGCCTCATAAGCCTGCATATACTCTTTCCAGTACTTTCTCTCCTCAATATCAGCGACACTGAATTTCCAGTTCTTTGCCGGAGCGTCAATTCGTGCCAGAAATCGTTTCCTTTGCTCCTCTTTTGAGAGATGAAGAAAAAATTTAACAATTCGGGTACCATTGCGATAGAGATGATTTTCCATATCAACAATTGACTGATAACGGTGTTCCCAGACTTTGCCATCGTTGATATATTCGTCTGGAATGCCCTGCACGGCAAGTATCTCCGGGTGCACGCGAACAATTAGCACCTCCTCATAATAAGAGCGGTTGAAAATTCCGATACGACCACGCTCCGGCAGACATCGGTTGCTTCTCCAGAGAAAATCGTGATCAAGCTCTTCGGCTGACGGATGCTTGAAACTGAACACCTGACACCCCTGTGGATTGACGCCTGACATCACATGCCTGATGACGCCGTCCTTTCCTGCTGCATCCATTGCCTGAAAAATCAGCAACAGCGCATATCGATTATCTGCATAATGGACCTGCTGCAATTTGCTCAATTGCTCAACATGAGCAGCAAGCATCTCCTTGTACTCTTTTTTTGAACCGTAAACCGGATCAACAAGCGTCGGACGTTTGGTGAGATTCACCCGTTCACCTTCACGAACCCTTAGTGCATCATGGTCAAAATGCATCAGTCACCTTGTTCTGTGAATGATATGGAACACTCATGCTTTTAAGCTAAATTTAAGCTTCCTTTTGGACTTCTTTAAGAATGCCGGCGATACATTGGTTACAGTTAAAACGTATCGATATTTTACAAAATACTAAAATTCAAGTCGATCAGCGACACTCCATGAGTACAACGATTAAATCCTGGGCAACCCCTCTTGCTGTTGGGGCATTTACAATTTCAGCAGTTACCGGCCTTTTGATTTTTTTTGATATTGAGATTGGATTGGTTGAACCTGTCCACAAGTGGCTGAGCTGGCTTCTTGTCAGCGGAGTAACACTCCATGTCGTTGCAAACTGGAAACAATTTTCTGGATACTTCTCAAAAAAACCTGCTCTTGGCATTATTGGCGCCGCACTCATGGTGACCATTGCATCTGTCCTTCCAATATTCGGTGAAAAAGAGGAAAACGAAAATCCTGCGAAAGCAGCCGCTTATGCTCTTGCATCATCGTCACTTGAAACCGTTGCGCTTGTGATAAAAACCACACCTGCGGTTCTTGTTGAACAACTTGGGACAAAAGGCATCATTGTCAAAGATCCATCGGCCACTGTTGAACAAATAGCCAGCGCCAACGGCAAACATCCAAAGGAAGTTCTTGGTGACATTTTAGCTCTTTCCAAAGTGAAAGCAACAGACGGGGATAAAGATTAATCTTTCAACACACAACGCATGAGACTGCTTATAATTGAAGACGAGCCAGGAATAGCCGGTTTCCTCAAGGATGGACTTGAAGAAGAGTACTTTGCCGTCGATATTGCATACGATGGCAAAACAGGCCTTGATATGGCTTTGATCAATGAATATGACTTGATCATCGTTGACTGGATGATTCCCGCCCTGAGTGGTATTGAGGTATGCCGACAGATTCGAAAATCCGGCAACCTCGTACCGATACTTTTTCTGACGGCAAAAGATACCCTTGAAGACGTTGTGTTCGGGCTGGACGCCGGTGCTAATGACTACATAAAAAAACCTTTTGAGTTTGAAGAGTTGCTGGCGCGTATCAGAGTACAGCTCAGAACGAAAAACAAGGCTGATGACTCTTTATGTGCCGGGAGCCTCTGCATCAATCCGGCTACCCATCAGGTATTTTCCGGTTCACAGGAAATAACCCTCACTCCCAAAGAGTTTGCCCTGCTTGAATACCTGATCCGCAATAAAGACCGTGTATGCACCAGAAGCCGCATCATCGAGCATGTATGGGATATCCATTTCGATTCAGACACTTCGGTAATTGATGTGTATATCACTTTTTTACGCAAAAAGCTTGATGCCGCAGGTGCGGGAAACCTTATTCAAACCATTCGCGGGGTAGGATATATTGTCCGGGAACCAAGTGTGTCATGAGCATGAAACCAGCAAATCCTGTTAAAAAGCGAGACTTTTTCTTTACAGACTGGTCGGTCATGAGTTTGCGAAACCGGATTGCATTTTATTATACCATTGCTACAGCATTTTTAATTGCCCTGATGTTTACAAGCATCTACTTCATGGTTGAAAGTGTCGTTTACAGGCAATTTGATGATGAGATAAGACATCAGATTTCAGCAATTCTTTCAGAGTCACATATATCAGCTCATGACTTTAAAGGGTTTGATAACATTAAAGAGATTGATAATGAAAATAATGATAACGACAGTGATAACGACAATGACATAGGTTCAAGAAAGAAAAAAAAGGTAAATGTTGATACTGACTTTGTTCAGCTCGTGAACAAAAATGGCGAAATAGTCAATAAATCAACAAACCTTTCCTGGTGCTCTCTGGCATTTAATCCTAATGAATCCGGAGCGACGTTCTTCAACAGTCACTTTGAGGGTTCAATGGTCCGGCAGGCACAGATTCCTCTCATCAATAACCAAGGGATAACTGAGGGCTATCTTATCTTTGCTGTTCCTGTAAAAAATGCGATTATTGTCCTGAATGATCTGCGTGCTATTTTTTTATTTTCGTTTCCCGTTATTATTCTGACTCTTTTTGTGCTTACCCGTCTCATCGCTGGTAAAAGCATACGTCCTATTGAAAAGGTAATAGCAACTGCTGAAAAAATGTCACAGACAAATCTTGATCAGCGCATTCCGCTGCCCTATCATCATGATGAATTGTATCGTTTATCGGCAACCATGAATGCGCTGCTCGACAGAATAGAGGATGCATTTAAGCGCGAAAAAGATTTTACAGCAAATGCTTCTCACGAATTGAAAACACCCCTTTCGATTGTCAAGGGAACCCTTGAAGTACTGGTGCGCAAACCGAGAGAGAGAGAGCACTACGAATCAAGAATCGAGTTCTGCCTTAAAGAATTAAACCGTATGGCACGGTTAATCGACCAGTTACTTATGCTGGCGCGACACGAGAGCAACAAGATCAATCCTCGTATTGAGATGATAGCACTCTACCCGCATCTTGAGAGTGTGATTGAAAGAATGCGTCTGTCAGCATCCGCTAAAGGGATTGCTATAACTGTTGATCTCACAGAAAACGACAGAATTGCAGCAGATGTCGGAATGCTTGACATGATTTTTGAAAATATTCTTTCAAATGCCATCAAGTACTCACCATCAGGTTCATCAATAGCCATAGTCGCAGAGCGATCTGCCAATACACTTGTCTGTCGAATAAGCGATCAGGGAATCGGTATCCCTGAAGAAAAACTGGTGGCAATTTTTGAGCGGTTTTACCGGGTTGATGAGTCGAGAAACTCAGGGACTGGAGGGTTTGGCTTAGGATTATCGATCGTAAAAAAACTTGCAGACCTTCAGCAGATCAAGGTATCGGTGAGCAGCAAAGAAAACATAGGAACAACATTCACCCTGATCTTTCCGGACGGCGCGACGAAAACCTCGTAGGAAGTTGTTCCTGAAAAACCTTCAGCCGACACTCTCCTTGATCACCCAGTATGGTTCGCCATGATGCTCAACACGATTGAACCGCCCGGAGGCAAAGAACTCAGCCATGAGATCATCTGTCTTGTGGGGTTCATCGGGAAAACAGTCAGCAATCGCCTTATGCAGTTCACGCTGCTGAACCGGATGACGGGAGACAATGCCAGTAATCGCCTCAAGCATGTCGGGGGTATTACGAAGATCCATATTGCCCTTGAGAGGATGAACAACCATCGCCGCTTTTGAGAGAATGGCAATCGCCTTCTCAAGGCGCTCATCAGAGGGTAACCGAATCTCCTGCTCGGGAGCAGGTCTGGTTGGCAGCACAAGGTGCACCATATCAGGCTTGATCTCTTCAAGAACATTGACAAGATCATTGAGAGCCGCATCAGTGTCGTTTATTCCACCAAGCAGCATCACCTCAATCCAGAGGCGCCCTTTGTATTCACGTCGAAAAGCTTTCAGACCCTCTTTATGCTGAAGTAACGTCTGGCCAGAAGCAGGACGATCAATCAGCTCATAGAGAACTTCTGATCCTGCATTGAGGGAGGGAAGGACAGCATCAGCCTGAAGCAGCTCCTCACGGACTTCGGAAAGGCAGAGAAGCGAACCGTTGGTAATAACCGCAACGGGAATGGTGGTCAGCTTTTTCACCTCAGTAATAAGCCATCCGATTCCCTTGTAAAGCAAGGTTTCACCAGAGCCGACAAAGGTAATCCAGTCGAGACGTGTGTTAACTTTTAATGACTCACGTATCTCCTCCAGAATATCTTCACGAGGAAAAAACTCCTGCCTGTCGGTGACAAATTTTTTTGTTTTGCCCAACTGGCAATAGATGCAGTTCCAGGTACAGCTTTTTGGGGGGAGCAAATCCACTCCCAGCGACTGCCCCAGGCGTTTGGAGGATACCGGCCCGAAAACATATTTCATGTTTGGTGATTCCATTTTACCATCAACCGGCCTTCGCTGTAACGGCGAATTCCGACATTTTCGCTTCGCTCTCGGCCTCGAAAGCCTCTTTGGAAATATGGGGCAGCAAGAGGCTCGATGACGTAAACGCAAGGATCTCGATAACAAATATAACGGCATAGGCCAACATGTGGTTGCCGGAGAGTGTATAGATCACATCACGAATCACGCCCGCTCCGGAATGACCGATAAAGATGGCAAGACTCTGTGCAGTGCCCCAGAGGCCGATATAGATACCGCTGCGACCCGCTGTCATGTTCATCATCATCGAGATGTTGGAAACACTTGCCGCACCGAGACCCATACCGGTCACCACAAGACCGATGCGAAGCAGTGACTGGTCGTGCATGAAACCTGCGGCAATGATGACGGCGAATCCGACAGC
>CAILXE010000161.1 GCA_903838095.1 uncultured Chlorobiaceae bacterium | reverse complement strand
TGCTGAATCCTTGCTGATTCTTCTGGCGGGCTTTCAGTTCATCAATGGTTGGGAGTCGCCACTTACCGGCAGTGGAACCATCCGTCAGTCCGCAGGAGCCGGATTTAAGGCTTCCCGCGGCACTCATGGCATCTTGCCAGTTTTTTAGGCCAAAACAGTTGGCGTTTTGCAACCAGACCAGACCGGTGCTGGTGTCGGTGAGTGTACCGTTGGGCGGTATGGCAGGAATATTTGCACACCACGCCACACCACTCGCCATCATCATAAAACAGAAAACCACCATCCCGATTGCCATTGTACTTTTTCTCTTCATTTCCCTTTCCGCCTTTTTATTATTTCAGCCTGGGAGCTTAGGTCACACATGTCAGGACATCGGTTACCCAAGTCTAACGTTAAAAAGTGTCAGGACATGGGTAACCCGACCCCCTGATTATGCATGTTATTTCATGAACTGAACGTTGTAGGCATTCTGTACTCAAAGCTTTGGATAAAGTCTTCACCCAGGTAAACTTGCAGCGTATGAATTTCTGTAACGATCATGGCACGTACATATGAATAAACCAGGTCTTTTGAAACTTCAAATTTTTCACCAAATATGTTGAGAACCCGATCGCTTCTGATAAATCGAATCAGCGATATGGTGCCGTCCGGTAGGAAATCAAGTTTTGGCATTCTCGTGTTTGGCCCCAGCGTTAAGGGGTTGAACTTATCAGCTTCAATATATTCAAGTGGTGTTTTTCCTTTGAGACAACTGTACCGGTGGTTCTTATTGTGAAACTGCTGAAAATTCTTGCTTTGCCGCTTGAGCATGGCATAGCTTGAAAACCACTGTCGGCGAAAAAACTTTTTGTCATATGTATCGTTGAAGTGCTCAACTACACCATCGCGCCACGGTTCTCCCACGGGGATAAAGACAGGCTGAATACCGTAGTGGAGACATAATCGTATCACAATGCCAAGTGATCTTGGGTAGCGGTTACTACCTCGGAAACTCAGCTCATTGTCAATTTGCAGGAAGTCGGGAAGCCCCATTGACTTCCAGCAACGCAGCAAACCCTGTGCAATATTGTCATCTTCCTTGGTGCGACTTGATTCGATGAATACTCGATGACTGTATAGATCCATCACATTCATCGAGTAAAATCTGCCGTCTCCCTTGATGTAGCGGGGTCCAACAAGATCCATCTGATGGATGTTGTTGTAGCAGAGGGCTTCGGTAAAATAAGGATACTCAACCCCTTTGGGGGAATATCGTGTTTTTTTTTAACGAGTCCTTCCCGCTTCAGGGTTCGGTTGATGGTGCTGTCGGAGCAAAACGGCAGCCCCAACTTGTGCAGCTCCCACTTGATTGCGGAAACGCCGATCTGAGCAAATGGTGCTGAATCCAGACGGTTTCTGGTGAGGACAATCAGTTCCTTGTCTGATGCACTGAGTTCAGATGGCCTTGTAAGTGGCGCTCTTGACCGTTCTTGGTACCAGTCATCTGCGCCGGATTGATATCGGTTTAGCCACTTGAAGAACCACTTCTTGGAACGATCAAGGCTTTTATAGACGGCCTTTGGTGACTCGCCGGCAAGATGGCGTTGTACAGCTTGTTGCCTGAGCTCTTCTTCCATACTGATGTTCTCCTCTCAAATTGAAATTACGGAGAACATTGTGGACCTTTTTTCTAATGAAGGTAACCGATGTCATGACACAAAAACAGGCGTTAAAGGTAACCGATGTCTTGACACATCCGGGTAACCGATGTCCTGACATTTGTCACATA
>CAILXE010000160.1 GCA_903838095.1 uncultured Chlorobiaceae bacterium | reverse complement strand
TTTTGATTTCTTCATTGTCCATTGTCAACTGTTCATTGTCCATTTTCTCCCATGCCGGGTCACGAAATGCTCATCGTCAAAAAAGCCTATGATTTTTCAAAATGGATGCTGAGCTTCACCGGAAAGTTCCCGAAGTGCTTTCGCTTCAGCATCGCGGTGCGCCTCGAAAATGCTGTGCTTGAATTCACTGAACGTGTTGCGGTGGTTCCCTGCTGACAATGTTCGCAGGGCGAAGAGACGGATTCAATGCGCCCTGATTGCAAAGCCAGACAACATCAGGCAGAGGCTTCTTCAGGGTGGGTCGGTCATACGCGTCAGGCTGATACACGCAATTTGCGGCGGTTGATATCGAAGAATATCGAGCGGTATATGGAAGTGCTGGGCGCAATAAGATTGAAGATGTCGAGTGTTTTATGTCGCATGATGAAAATTGCTATATTAAAGGATTGAAAAAAGAGCTGAATTCGGATCAGAATACCATACTTTATTTATGAAAAACATTCAGATATCAAGCGATATTATACCGCTGGGTGAGTTCAAGGCAGGTATCTCTGCCTGCCTGAAAAAAGTTCAGGTTACAGGTCATCCGTTGATTATTACCCAGAATGGCAGGCCAGCAGGCGTGCTTCTTTCGCCTGCTGAATATGATGCTCTGGCGTACCACAAACAATTTTCTGAATCTGTGGAGCGTGGCTTGGCAGCAGCAGAATCCGGCGAACTGTATGGTACCGAGGAGGTCCGGAAGATGCTTGCCGAGAAAAGAGCCAGCAGAAAACTATGAGGGTTGTCTGGACAAACGAAGCTGTCAGAAAACTTGATGAAATTGAACGGTTTATAGCTCAAGATAATCCTGAAAGGGCATCATCTTTTATTGACGTACTTCTTGAAAAAGGCGATTTTATCGGTGTATACCCCGATATTGGGAGAGTTGTTCCTGAACTATCTTATTCTGAAATAAGGGAGATACTTGTCGGGAATTACCGAATAGTCTATAGGCGCACTTCTCTGCATGTTGAAATTCTCACCGTTTTTGACGGACACCGTTTACTTCGTTTTGATGAGCTTGATCTGTGAATTCTGATATTCGTTTATAAAGAGGTCTTAATCAGTTATAAGAGTTTGTATATAACTGTTTCTTTCGAAAAGGTGCCGCTTCCATTGCCGGTTAAGCGAGCGGTCATGAAGTTTGGCAGGGATTTGTCGCTGGCGAGACGCCGCCGCCGGTTTTCACAGGAGTCGATGGCGGAGAGGATTGGTATTTCGGTTTCAAAAGCCTGAGACGGCTGGAAAAAGGCGATCCAACGCTGAGTTGGGGGCACCATTGCACGTGCTATGTGTGTGCATGGTGAAATCGAGAAGCTCAATCAACTGCTCGACACGGCGAACGATGATATCGGTCTTGTGCTGATGGATGAGTAGTTGCCTTGGCGCATTCGCTCCCGAAAACCTTCGCTGGAGTCTGGTGCTCTGTGAGCAGGGCGATGCAGCGATGCGCTACAGTTTGCCTTGGTGATGGCGGTATGGTTTGAGCCTGCTCAGAGTCACAGCTTACTCCCCATTGATCTTATATTTGCGATTCACAGCATCGACTCCAACGTCATCTGCTGCTACCAGGCTTCTGCGCGCCAAAGAAATCGGTTGAGATTTTATTACATTACGAGTAAAATTGTTTCTTGTAGCACCTTTTTCATGAGAAAAACCAATGACAACAGCAGAGAAAATATATCAGGTTGTGAAAAAGCTGCCTGAGCCAATGCTTCATGAAGTGCTGGATTTTGCGGAATTTTTAAAGCAGAAAAACAAGACGAAATCATTACCCGTAAAAAAGGCAAGCGACACGGATAAGTACTTTGCCAACCACAAGGTTATGGAAGCCATTGAGCGAGGCAGAGCGGATATCAAAGCCGGGAGAGTCACAAACATCACTGACCCCAATAATATATGGGACAGTATTCTGTCGTAGTCTCTGAAGAGGCAAAGGAAGACCTCAGGTATTGGAAAAAAGTTGGTGATACATCCGTCCTTCGAAAAATTGATCGCATTTTTCAGGAGTTGGCTCTTCATCCATCGACCGGCACAGGTAAACCTGAAGCTTTGAGAGGAGACATGTCGGGATGTTGGTCGAGGAGAGTAAACAAGCAGCATAGAATTGTGTACGAAATCACTGAAAACATTGTCACTGTTTTTGTGATTTCAGCTCGAGGCCATTATGGGGATTCATAAGCGCTGCCCGAAAACCTCTCTTCTGTTTCTATTCGCGACCGATTATACTACATTTATTTACGCCCGGTAAAAAATGGGCAAATGGTAATGTTAGCATAGAATGGCAGGGAGTGATTACTATCGTGTTTCAAATGGATTATTGAAGCTTCTGTTATGTCACGCAGCGATTGTCGGATAAAGGTGTAACCACTGTATTCTCGCTGTTTTGGTTGTAAAACGCAATCACGTCATCGTTTTTTCTCCCATGCTGCAACTTCTGACTTGACTTCTGCAATCGTATCAAATATAAACAGCAACAATCATGATTGCGACAAGCACAACGGATTTACGCAAAAAACCCGGAAAATATCCGAATATGCCGGAGGTGTAATGCCTATACTTTCAATGTTTTACGGTGTTGTAGTGTTCATTATTTTTATGATACCCACCAGCACCATACGCCACATTCCTATGCCGAATACATGCGGTTTACTGCTGTAATCCATATATGACTTTTGATTTTTTTCACCGTTGAAAAACGAAGCCTGGTTTCAAAAGGTGGGTTTGTTTATTACCGGTTGATTCTTCCATCTTATTTCGTATTTGGCGGAATTATCTTTACTTTTTTTGAAAGTTTTATTCTTTTGATCATTAGCCTTTAATGGGAAAAATATGGGTATCAACGAGATCGAAGTCGAGATCCGGAAGCTGCCATTGACGGAGCGCGCTACACTCGCAAAGAGGATAGTCGAGAGCCTCGACGAACTGTCTGGAGCTGAAATTGATGCTTTGTGGGCTGAGGAGGCTGAGCGTCGCCTGCTTGAGTTGGAGCAAGGGATTGTTACTGAAATATCGGGTAAAGAGGTGCTTCGCCGGGCACGGGCAGCTATCTCATGAAAATGATCGGATTTCACCCCGATGCAGACGCAGAGGTTACTGAGGCGGCACAGTACTTCGAGATACGTCAGATTGGGCTTGGTTCAGACTTGCTTGCAGAAGTTGAACGAGGACTCAATCAGATTTTGATGAATACTGAGGCCTCCCGAAAAATTGGGAAAAGATTGCGGCGAAAGTCGTTGTGGCGGTTTCCCTACAATCTGGTCTATACGGTTTATCCAGATCGAATTCAAATCTTGGCGTGCGCTCATCAGAAACGGCGACCTTATTACTGGCGAAAGCGGCTGAAATAATACTGCCTTGTCTTTTTCACGAAGTTTGTCCCACAAGCGCTCGAATGGATATCTTTTTTGATGCCTGTTTTATTGATTGAATGAGTATCCAGAACGATACAATCAAAATTTTATACCATGACAGCCATTGTTATTGATGTCGATGAAAAGGTTGCACAGACTTTTTCTGAAGTATCTGCCGATAAAAAATACAAGCTTCAGCTCTTGTTGACGTTGCGTTTGCAGGAATTAATGTCAACTCCTGAACGATCTCTCATGGACATCATGGATGATATTGGTCACGATTCGGCGGTACAGGGTATGACACCAGAACTTTTGGCATCATTACTCAATGAAAAATAAGATTTGTTCTGAATACATTCTGTCGGATTGAAATTGTGTTTCCTTCTGTTTTTTTTGAATGAAGTTATCAATGAATAATCTTTCCATGAATACGGATACTGTTACCGTATTGGCTTGACTTCCTCAGAGAAATTGCAGTTGGCAGAAGAATTATTGGGATAATCTGGTTGACATACCAGCAGGAGATCCTCTCTTCTGTTTCTCTTCGCGATCGATTATACTATATTCACTTACGCATCTTTTCGCTTTGTCATCCACAACACCTTTGTTATGGGTTTTTCTTGCTTGCATGTTTTGGAATCAGTGCGCTTCATGAGTCGCATAAACAGAATGCTTTTCCTTACCTTCTTTTTTCTGGCAGGTGCTGGTGGTATATCTTGTGCAAAAGGAATGGTTGTGCCTCAACAGGGAGTTGAGGCTTCCGGGGAGCAAAAGCCAGAAAAACCTGCGTGGCTTGATTATGTGGTAGTGGTTAGGGATTTGGTAAATACTAAAATACCTTTTATTATGTTTTCATACAGCAACATATTCGCCGGAGAAATTGCATATGAAGACATCTTTATTGCATCGAAACAGCATATCACCTGAAGTTGCAGGGCTGATTACTCGTCTGGT
>CAILXE010000159.1 GCA_903838095.1 uncultured Chlorobiaceae bacterium | reverse complement strand
ATGCTCTTATTGCGGTGCTGTTAATACTATATTGGAAAGCCAGATTACCGGGTTGAAATCCACAAAAGATTCTCGTATATCAACAATTGTAGATGAGAAACTTAAAAGCCTCGATTTAAAAATCACCTCCTCTCCAATTACTTTGGCAGGGACTACTTATTATATCTTTACTGTTCAGGATATTAGTGATGAAAAGAGAAGAATAGCCCTTGAAGGAATATTTTTCCATGATCTGCTCAATAGCGCCGGGGGTCTTAACGGATTACTGTCAATATTAAAGGAGGGGACAAGTCCTGAAGAAACACCTGAACTGATAAGTCTTTCAGAAGAAGTGAGCAGGGATATTCTTGAGGAAATCATGATGCACAGGCAGATACGTGCGGCTGAGGCAGGAGATCTGCAGGTAAAGATAGAAACGGTTAATTCAATCGAATTGCTTGAGTCTGCCATAAGCAAAATCAGGTCTCATGAAGTGGGGCAAAATAAAAAGGTTATTCTTCACGATAGCTCTGTTAATGTTGATTTTGAAACAGACAGAATTTTAATTCGGAGAGTAATTATTTCTACTTTGACAGATTAGGTTATTTCTTGTAATGTCGGTTAATGTCCTTTTGTCGAATAGCATGTCGTCTTGCTATACGATCCATCATCTGATCAGATGTCATCTGGTTAAAAAGTTCTCTGACAACTTGTTCCTTTATATCCCTTGCTGATAACAGAGGCATTTCATCGAAGAACTCAAGCTTTTCCTTTAGCATGAATGACGACACCATGAAGTTTAACGCTATCTGGTGCTGCCAGGCTAGCCATTTCCTTGTCTGATACTGATCCATTCCAAGTATATGTTTCGACTCCTTTATGCTGTGTTCAATAAAATACCTTTCAGCTTGCATATAGGCCAGTCCTTCAGGCTTGTATTGATCAAGGTTTGCATTTGTGAATGAGTATTTTATATCAATGCTCCCCTTCTTTGATCTATTCTTGCGGATCATAAGCAATCTTCGCTCCGGCTCGTGTGTACGTTTATCCCATATCCAGGCTCTCACAAAATGATAGTCTGCTTTCAATACACCCTTGGCAGTATTTCTTACCTTTAATTCCTGCCAGTCCTTACCCTTAAGTGTTGAGAGGTAGTCGTTCACTTTTATGGGAGTGATGGTCGACTTTAGCTTCTTAGGATTCGGGCCTCTGTTGCTTTTCTTCTCCGGTATAATCAGTTCAGGTTTTTCAAGGTAAATCTCAGTGTCAGAATGTATGTCAAGCATATAAACATAACCAAGGTTGTCTATTTCTCTGGCAAACGATGCATCATTCCCATAATAACCATCTGCACTAATAAAATCGAACGATATCCCATTCGACACCTGGTGACGTATTATGTCCAGGGCTATTTCGAGTTTCGTTTTAAAACGCATCTCTGACGGTGGAATACCTGCCTCCTTGCACCTTTTCTCATCATCGCACCAGTCTTTCGGTATAAAAAGCCTGGCATCTGTCATCGAGGCAAAATCACCATTACTCAGGCAGGAAAAGACGGCAACCTGACTGTTTGATACTTTGCCTACATTGCCACAATACTGATGACCTACACCAACGCTCTTTTCTCCTTTTTTTACCCAGCCACTCTCGTCAATAATCAGTCCCGTCATCTTTCTTTTGGGTAAGAGCTTACTGACATTTACTGCAATCCTGTCTATTAATTCCCTGGCATCCCAGTTTGACTCAGTAATAAAGTGCTGCATACCGTAATATTCACTACCGGTATCTTCGCTTATTCTCCCGATATTGCGCATCTCGCTTTTTAAAACTCCTTCGGTATATTTTATTGCTTTGTCAAAAAACCGTTTCGTCCTGTTGTGGAAAACATATTCATATTCAGAGATATAGCTCATTAGCCTCCTTAATGGGGAGGCCAGTGTTTTTCCATTTCTTTTCCAGTTTTTAACTTGTATTTGACATTTCGGAGAACGATAAACTTGTTTTTCTATACCCTTAAGATACTCAAATTATCTAAATATCAGCTACCTTAGAGATTATTTTTTAATCTGTCAAAGTAGAATTAGTATCTTTTCTTTTTTAGTATTGATATCTTATTTTTATTTTTGATATTGTAGTCAGAGTTCCTGAAAATAAATTTCAGGTTCATATTCTGCAGTTAGATTGTCTTTACTAAATTTGACACTTAATTTTTTTCGATGCAAAAGAAAACAGAACTTATTAGAAACAGCGATGGAAGCATCTTCCATTTAAATCTTCTTCCGGGAGATATTTCAGATAAAATAATTATTGTAGGTGATCCTGGAAGAGTTGATATGATTGCCTCAATGATGCATGAGATAAGGGTTAGGAAAGAGAACAGGGAATTTCGCACAGTAACAGGATATTTTGAAAATAGTGAATATACAGTTATATCATCAGGTATCGGAACT
>CAILXE010000158.1 GCA_903838095.1 uncultured Chlorobiaceae bacterium | reverse complement strand
CAGGCCATGGAGCATCAGCTATATAACGGGCAAGGTCAAGATTCCAGTACATACTCTGTCGATTGATTTGTTCAGTTTAAGATTTACTGCCACTTTGTTCCGGCACATTCTTTTGTATTGTGATGAATTTGTCCGGACTTGTTTCATCAAAGAAAAATGCGGTTGGATTGACTTTTATGTTGTCCTTCTGTATTTCGTAGTGTAAATGGGGGCCTGTCGATATGCCGGTGTTTCCTGTAAGCGCAATGATTTCGCCGCGTTTGACTTTCTGGCCCTGTCGCACAAAAGATTTTGACAGGTGGGCATAAATTGTTTTATAACCGTAGCCGTGGTTGATTGTTATTTTTTGTCCGTAACCTTTTTCATATCCTGAAAAAGCAACAACACCGTCGCCCGTTGTCTGGACTTTTGTGCCTTCTGAAGCAGAGATATCAATACCCGAGTGAAAAAGAGTGATATTATAAAGCGGATGAACTCTTGTGCCGAAAGTACTTGTAATTGGCCCGCTGACTGGTTTGATGTTGGGAATACTCGAAAAAAAAGCAGTTGGATTCGGGTTATCAGGGAGTTCAGTTGATGACGACGTGCTCTCTCTCTGGAGGTCCATGTTCATAATCATTTGCTCAATGCTTGTCAGCAAGTCATCAGCCTTGCTTGTCGCATCAGTTTTCGTTGCCTCAGCCGGTTGTTCATCTGCCAGAAGCGAGACTTGATTAAACAAGAACCAGGTGAAAACAACACATGCGAGAGCAATATTTTTTGAAGAACGGTTTCCCAGGAGACCTTTCATCAATGTTCTGCCCTGTTCAGACAGCGTCATAAACCGATTTACGAACGTCATGCGGTATCCTGATGGTTTGTCTGAACGATAACTTGGCTAATGGGCAAATATAAAAAAACTTTTTTTTATAAGGCAATGATTAGTGGGCTTCCAGCCAGTTTTTTCCAATGCCGGTATCAACCTCTACAGGGACGGTTTTTAATCCACACGTTATTGCCGCATCAATCATAGCCTGCTCCACAAGCTGTGAAAGCTGCTCTTTTTCTGTATCAGTGGTTTCAAAGAGCAGTTCGTCGTGTACCTGGAGAAGCATGACCGACGTCATCTTCTCTTTCAGCATCCGCGTACTGCAGAGGTTCATGGCGCACTTGATGATATCGGCGGCCGTTCCCTGTACCGGGGTATTCATGGCTGCCCTTTCAGCAGCTTTCTGGATGTTCGTATTTCGACTGTTGAGATCGGCGATGTAGCGTCTGCGTCCAAGAAGGGTGGAGACATACCCTGTTTTCTTCCCTTGTTCAATAATGTTCTGTAAAGCAACAAAGAGGCCTGGATATTTGCTTTTATAGGTCTCGATGATGCTCCGAGCCTCTTTCTGGGAAATGTTGAGGCGTCGTGCAAGACCAAAAGGCATGATGCCGTAAAGGACTCCGAAATTTACCTCTTTTGCCTTGCGCCTCATGTCGCCGGTAATTTCTTCAATGCCAAAAATCACTTTTGCTGTCGCGGCATGGATATCTTCATGATTGCGGAATGCTTCAAGGAGTTGAGGGTCTCCCGATATTTCAGCGGCGATTCGAAGTTCGATCTGAGAATAATCGGCAGAGAGAAGCCATTTTTCAGGAGATGACGGGATAAAAGCCCGGCGGATCTCTTTGCCGAGAGGAGTTCGTATCGGAATGTTCTGAAGGTTCGGATTAGAAGATGAGAGTCTCCCTGTAGCCGTAATAAACTGGTTGAATGAGGTATGTACTCTGCCCGTAGACGAATTGACCATTCTGGGCAAAGCGTCGATATAGGTACCCTTGAGTTTCTGCAGACTCCGGTATTCAAGAAGGTCGCTTGCCACAGGGTGCATCGCGGCCAGTTCCTCAAGCACCTCCACATTGGTTGAAAAGCCTGTTTTGGTTGCTTTTTTGGTCGGCAGTCCAAGGACGTCGAACAGAATGTGAGAAAGCTGTTTCGGGGAGTCAATATTGAAAGTCGAACCCGCTGCGGCAAAAATTTTTTCAGTCAGCAACTCCAGCTCTTTTTCGGCTTTTACCGATGCTTTTGCAAGATGCGCAGAGTCGATGGCAATACCGGCATACTCCATTGAAGCAAGGACGGCAACCAGCGGGAACTCAATGTTTTCACAGAGCCAGAGAAGCTCTTGTTCGTTATGAAGTTTCT
>CAILXE010000157.1 GCA_903838095.1 uncultured Chlorobiaceae bacterium | reverse complement strand
AAGAAAAACAGGAACCAGAGGCATGACGGCCTCTTTTATACCACGAAGGTTCAGTAAAAGCAGGACCATCACTCCAAAAACTGCGAACCATAATTTATAGGAGATTAATCCGACAGGCAAAAAGCTGAAAATAGCATCCGCTCCGCTTGCAATCGAAATAGTAATGGTTAACACATAGTCAATAAGGAGCGCACTGCCTGAAATCACACCCATTTCAGGCGAAAGAAGTTTGCTCGCAACCAGATAGCCACCTCCTCCATGAGGAAAAAGCTCAATAATATGTGAATAACTGGATGCAATGATGAAGATGGTGACTCCTGTGGCAAGAGCGACAAAAATCCCGAGTGTTGGATGCCCCTGAAGCGCCTTGAACGCTTCCGAAGGGCCATAACAGGAAGAGGAAAGACCGTCGGAACCAAGCCCGACCCATGCAAGAAAAGCGCTCAGTGCCAGTTGGTGAAAAATTCGGTGATCCCTAAAATCCCGCGCACCACCAAGCAAAAAGGTTTTTAGCCGTCTGTAAGCGTTATTATCTGCCATAAATAAATTCGGAAATAATGAGTTATCTCCGAACATAAGAAAAGTGGAGCAAACGATATCTTGCAGAAAACAAAGTCAATAAAGAAAGTGCATTGCATTTTGCAAGGCGGGATCAGTGGTTAAATTCCATACTGTTTCCGTTTTCTCCAGAGGGTCGCCTGATCAATACCAAGAAGCTCTGATGCCTCCTGAAGAGATTTTGCTGAAGCAAGAATACGGCGAATATGGTTTTCTTCAATCACCTCCAGGGTTAATGGATCACCAAGAGAGACGGAATGCGCCCTGGATATCATACTCGCGGGCAGCAGATCGAGACCAATCCGATCTGTTTTGCTCAAAATAACAGCGCGTTCAATAACATTGCGCAATTCTCGGATATTGCCCGGCCAGGAATAGCTTCTCAGGGCTTTCAGCGCATCATCCATAAATCCATCAAGGTTTTTATGGCTCTGCGCAGCAAAAAACTTCAGCATACTCCCGGCAAGCTGCTCAACATCATCCGGCCGGTCTGCAAGCGGTGGCAGATCAATCTGAATCACATTCAGCCGATAAAAAAGGTCTTCACGAAAACGCCCCTCCTTTACCTCTTTGTCAAGCTCTTTATTGGTCGCGGCGATGATCCGGACATTTGCTTTGCGTGTTTGATGATCACCAATCCTTTCATACTCCCGATCCTGAATGAAGCGAAGAAGTTTTGGCTGTATTGAAAGGGGCAGGTCACCGATTTCATCAAGAAACAAGGTTCCTCCTTCGCAGGAAAAGACTCTGCCCGGATTATCCCTGACCGCACCGGTAAATGAACCTTTGATATGACCAAAAAGTTCGCTTTCAAGCAGCTCATGACTTAATGATGGGCAAGAGATAACACCAAATGGTTTTTCCGCCCTGCTGCTCCAGTTATGAAGCGTGCGCGCAAGCACGGTTTTGCCGGTGCCGCTGGGACCACGTAACAGTACAACAGCTTCAGACGAAGCAACCTGACGCGCCAACTCAACAACCCGTTGCATGGATGGATAACGGGTTGTATACGTAATTTCAGGATGAATGCGGTTCAGATCTTCCTGCAACGTCGCAATTCGCTGCTCCATTCCACTCACTTCAGCAAGACGCCTGATAACAAGCTCAAGTTGATTCGGGGTAAACGGCTTGGCAAGATAGTCAGAAGCGCCTCGCCTGATGGCTTCGACAGCGCTCTCAATCGAAGCATAGGCGGTAATGACCACAACCTTGATCCAGGGGCAGGAATGCAACATCAACTGCACCAGATCAAGCCCGCTCTCTGTTCCCAGGCGCAAGTCAATGAAGACCAGATCAAACACCTGTCGATCAGCCTCTGCCAAAGCATCCCTCGAATTGCTCACCGCTTTCACAAAATAGCCCCGTGATTCCATAAAAACCATAAGGGTTTTGCGAATATTAATTTCATCATCAACAATGAGAACGTTCAGCATAGTGCATGATAGTTAGTGTTCTGTCTGCCATTACTCTTTATGGGCATCTGTACAAAGATCACGCATAAACGGTATAAAAACAAAAAAGGCAGCACACCTCTTTTGTGTACTGCCTTTTTTCTGCTCCGCGAGCAGGACTCGAACCTGCAACCCTGCGATTAACAGTCGCATGCTCTACCATTGAGCTATCGCGGAATATTTGTCGGCTAATATACACCTGTTTTCACAAAAAGCAAATCACTCAGGAACTTTTTTATTGTCTTTTGCTGCATCTTCTCCTGACGACCGCTTTCGTTTTCCATAATAAATTTTGTACATTGATTCTCTTTTATCGAAAAGAAGGTATATGTCTAAAAAAAAATCGCTGATAGAGATACGCACAGGCGCTCTTGCAGAGGGAATCAATGAGCTTGATTTTACCTGTCAGTCCAGAGATTTCGAGGGGAGGCGATTAGAGGATGTCGGCTTTACGGGGGAGATAAACGTGAACGTGGTCGCCGACATGAGTGGTGACGACATAACGGTCACGATCAACACGTCAGCAGTCACCGATCGTACCTGTGACCGATGCCTTGCCCCGATATCAAAGATTTTGAAAGGCACTCTTGTTCTTTTTTATACGTCTGGATCTCTTCCTGAAGGAGAACCGGAAGAACATGATGAGTATCGCCAAATAGACAAGAGTACCGAGTATATTGATATTACGGAGGACGTGTGCGACACCGTGATCTTGTCGGCGCCTATGAAGATAACCTGTACAAACAACCCTGACTGCCGTCTGTACGGCACCGGAGAAGGATCAGGAAACTCGGAAAACATGGCAGAACATCAGGCCGGACCCCAGAGGTCGTGGCAGGAATCCCTTGAGAAACTGAAAGAAAAATATCGTTAACTGACTTATAAATAAAGAGTAGTACCATGGCCAATCCTAAAGCCAAAATGTCCAAATCCAGAAGGGATAAACGACGTGCCCAATTCAATGCCCGCACCAAGGCGGCTACGACAGTCAATTGTCCTCATTGCGGCGAACCAACCCTTCCTCACCGCGCGTGCCGTCATTGCGGACACTACCGTGGCAGATGCGTCGTCAATAAACTGGCAAAGAGCTGATAACCAATAAACAAGGCAAAAACCCGATCATGTTGACCATTGTTGTTGACGCCATGGGTGGAGACCATGCACCCGCTTGTGTAATAGAGGGAACGGTT
>CAILXE010000156.1 GCA_903838095.1 uncultured Chlorobiaceae bacterium | reverse complement strand
CCGTCGCACCGAGATTGTGCCTCAGGAAGGAGATTTCTCTATTGAAGACATGATTGCCCAGGAAGATGTGGTTATCACCATCACCCATGACGGCTTTATCAAGCGTTTCCCTGTTTCCGGTTACCGCCGTCAGGCGCGAGGCGGCAAAGGGGTGACCGGTGCACAGGCAAAGCATGACGATTTTGTCGAGCACATGTTTATTGCTTCGACGCATAATTATATTCTTTTCTTTACCAGCAGAGGCCGATGCCACTGGCTTAAAGTGTACGAAATTCCTGAAGCGGGACGTGCGGCAAGGGGCAGGGCGCTGGCAAACATCATGGAGTTGCAGTCTGGCGAGAAAATACGGGCATATATCAACATCAGGAACTTTGATGAGCCCGGCTACATTGTTATGGCGACGACCAACGGTATCGTGAAAAAAACGTCGCTTGATGATTTTTCTCACCCGCGAAAGAACGGGATTGCCGCTATTACGATTGAGGAGCATGATGAGCTGCTTGATGCCCGCTTGACCGATGGGGATCATCAGATCATCCTTGCCAAAAGTTCCGGCTTTGTCGTTCGTTTTCCTGAGGCTGAAATTCGTCCGATGGGACGAACTGCCATGGGTGTCAAGGGGATTACGCTCGATGATGGTGAGAAATGTATTTCAATGGTGACCACGAAGCGTTTTGATACCGCTTTGCTGGCTGTCACCGATAATGGCTTTGGCAAACGAAGCCGGGTTGAGGACTACCGTCTGACGCGGCGCGGCGCTCGCGGGGTCATTACACTCAAGGCTCATGAAAAGATTGGCGCACTTGTCGGCCTGCTTGATGTTAATGATGACGATGATCTGATTATCATTACAACCAACGGGATTGTCAATCGTCAGCATGTCTCCGATATACGGTTGACAGGAAGGAACACCTCGGGAGTCAGGCTTGTCAGGCTTATGCCGGGAGATATGATTTCAGCTCTGGCCAGAGTTCCGAAAAGCGATGAAGATGTGGATACGGAATTTCCTATTGAAGATGCAGACGGTCAGATTGATCTTTTTGAATAAATAAATTACGGAGGAGCTATGGATCAGAAAAAGCCTTATATCATCAAGGAGCAGCCCGGAACAAAATATTACTGCGGATGTGGCAGATCACAGAATCTTCCCTACTGTGATGGTTCTCATAAAGGGACAGATTTCTATCCACGGTCAGTGGTGATCGAAGAAGAGAAAACTGTGGCAATATGCAGTTGTGGCAGATCAGCCAAACTTCCTTTCTGTGATGGGGCTCATAAAACATCGGAATAAAAAAACTCTTTTTTCCCTATTAACAAACGACGAACGATGTCATGGCGCGACCGAAAAATGTAAAATATATTTTTGTGACCGGAGGGGTAATTTCCTCGCTCGGCAAGGGGATTCTGTCCGCCTCTCTCGGGATGTTGCTTAAATCACGAGGGTTAAGGGTTGCTATTCAGAAATATGATCCCTATATCAACGTTGATCCCGGTACGATGTCACCCTATCAGCATGGTGAGGTTTATGTCACTGATGACGGGGCTGAAACCGACCTTGATCTTGGTCATTACGAGCGTTTTCTTGATGAATCGACCTCGCAGACTTCGAATCTGACCATGGGTCGAGTCTATAAATCAGTTATTGACAAGGAGCGCAACGGCGACTACCTGGGCGCTACCGTCCAGGTAGTTCCTCATGTCATCGACGAGATCAAGGACAGGATGGCCGAGCAGGCCAAAAACGGAAACCTCGATATCTTAATCACTGAAATCGGCGGGACAATTGGCGATATTGAATCGCTTCCTTTTCTTGAAGCCATGAGGCAGATGAAGCTTGAGATGGGTGACAGTAATCTGCTGAACATCCATCTGACGTTTGTGCCCTATATCAAGGCGGCGAGTGAACTCAAAACAAAACCGACGCAGCACAGCGTCAAGACGCTGCTTGGCGTTGGTATTCAGCCTGATATTCTTGTCTGTCGAAGTGAAAAGCAGCTTTCTCGTGAAATAAAGAACAAGGTTGGTTATTTCTGCAACCTCAACGAGTTTGATGTTATTGGTCTGAACGACTGCGATACTATTTACGAGGTGCCGCTGATGCTTCTCCAGGAAAAGCTTGATCTGCGAGTCCTGAAAAAGCTGGGCCTTAAACAATACAAGGAGCCAGCTCTCAATTACTGGCGTGACTTCTGCAACAAGGTCAAATTTCCCCAGGATGGTGAGGTTACTATCGGCATCTGTGGCAAATATACCGAATACCCTGATGCCTATAAGTCCATTATTGAATCATTTATTCATGCAGGGGCAAGCAACAACGTCAAAGTTAATGTCAAGCTGCTCAGGGCAGAGGATGCCGAATTGAGTGCCTTTGATTTTGCAAAGGAGCTGGATGGTGTCAACGGGATTCTTGTTGCGCCAGGATTCGGTGACAGAGGCATTGAGGGGAAGATAAAATATATCCAGTATGCAAGGGAGCAGAACATTCCGTTCCTTGGCATTTGTCTTGGAATGCAGTGTGCCTCTATTGAGTTTGCCAGGAATGTTGCTGGTCTGGCTGAAGCGAATTCCACGGAATTTAACAAGCGTACCCGTTTTCCGGTCATTGATCTCATGGAGCATCAGAAAAAGGTCAAGGAGAAAGGTGGTACCATGCGTCTGGGAAGCTATCCGTGCATTATAACGGAGGGTTCGAAGGCACATGGAGCGTACCAAAAATTTCTTGTCAACGAACGGCACAGGCATCGGTATGAGTTCAATAATGTTTATCGCCAGAACATGGAAGAGTTCGGTATGATTTTTTCAGGCACATCTCCGAACGGAGAGCTTGTTGAGATCATTGAGCTGAAAAATCATCGCTGGTTTATCGGAGTCCAGTTTCATCCGGAGCTGAAATCAAGAGTGCAGAAAGTGCACCCTCTTTTTCACGGGTTTGTGAGGGCAGCAAAGGAATTCGCAAGGGGAGTCCATCAGATGGAGCTTGCCGTTGATATGCCATCGTTTATTCCTGTCGACAACGAACCTGAATAAATGTATTTTTTGCAGTTTGATAAAGAAAAGATTAGGAAAAGAGATAGGGGTGTGATACATTGGGTTCCCTGTTAAAGAAGGCGGAAAAGGGAAGGTCCTTTTGATAGGGAAAAGCCTGAAAGATGGCACGTT
>CAILXE010000155.1 GCA_903838095.1 uncultured Chlorobiaceae bacterium | reverse complement strand
CAATAAGAGAAGCAACGACAATCCCCACAAAGATACAGATGAGAGGATTGAGGGTGTTGAAAAATGTCAGCAGAATCAGAGTGGTATAAGCTCCTGCGCCAAAGTAAGCTGCATGACCAAAACTGTACTGCCCTGCATACCCGCCAAGAATATTCCACGCTGAAGAGAGCGCTGCCATCATCAGCACCGAAATCAATATTCCAATGATATAGGGATTTTCACCGATAAGAAGCGGAAGCGCTATTGCTGTGACCGCTATAAGAGTAACAAGGGCAATATGTTTCATGACCGGCCTCCCTTTTTACCAAACAACCCTTCCGGACGAAGGAGCAGAACCGCAAGAAAAAGAACAAAAACAATAACATCTTTCCAGTCTGTGGACAAGTAGGTCGATGACATAGCCTCAACAACGCCAATAATAATACCCCCGACACCAGCCCCGACAACCGATCCAAGACCACCCAGAACACAGATTGTAAATGCTTTCAAAAGAAAACTGTGGCCTGCAAGAGGGTGGATATAATAGGTTGGAGCAATAAGCGCGCCGGCTGTAGCTGCCAGTGCAGTGCCAATGCCAAATGCGATTGCGCTCATTTTGGCGACGTTGATCCCCATTAACTGAGCCGCCTCACGATTCTGGCTTGTTGCCCGAAGCGCCATGCCAGTTGAGGTTTTGGCAAGAAAAAGATAGAGAATCGAAATAATGACACAGGTAATCAGAAACGAGAACAGCAGAGGAAGAGAGATTGAAATGTCTCCTGGGAGGTTAAATGCGCTGCTTGAGTAAGTCGTCGTCAGAATTTTAGGGTCACTCGTAAAAGCCAGCAGCGCGGTATTGCTCATAATCAATCCAAGACCAATTGTCAGCAAAATCTGGTTTTGGTGGGGATGATGGATGACCCTGTTGATAAAAAGCTTTTCAAGCATGAAACCAAAGAAAAAAGCAGTCGGTATAATCAACACAAGCGAAAGATAAGGATCAATATGCAGCAGGGTAAAAGCAAAATAAGCCATATACATTCCAAGCATCATCAAATCACCATGTGCAAAATTACTGATGTTCATGACGCCGAAAACAAGGGACATACCAATCCCGGCCAGTGCATAAACGCCACCAGTCAGAATTCCGGATAACAAAGGCTGAAGAAATGACATAATGAATTTACCAGTGAAATACTTTTGCCATTGCTAAAGCGCCTCCTGCAATTTTCCGGAGGCGCCTTGATGAAATGTACTGAAAGCAGTAAACCAGACTCTTATCGCTTAAAAGGATAAACAAGCCTCTTTTTGCTGAACTAGGCAGGATAAACAGTTTCATATTTACCGTTCTGTATTTGCTGTACCAGCATGGAATGGTTATTCTGATTCGTGAATGACCCGTAGTCTTCAAATTTTACCGGACCAAGAATACCGTTCCAGCTCCCTGTTTTCAAAGCTGAACGGAGTTTTACAGCACTTCTGGCTTTTGATGCTGTTTCAACCATAATTCTCATCGCCTCATAAGCACAGGCGGCATGGTAGGATGGATCTTTGGCAAACTTTGTTTTGTAGCGAAGTCCAAAGTTAGCAGCCCCGGGCCAATTGACATCATCAGTCCATTGAGTAGCAGAAACAACCAGATTTGAAATATCGGTTTGCTGGGCAAACTGGGCTGTTGTATAACCAGCTCCCGCACCAAGGAAAGCTTTGGGAGTAAGGCCGATTTCCCGGGCCTGGCGCATGAGCAGAATGGCATCTGCATCATAAGAGACAAGAAAAACAAGATCAGGATTGGCGGCTTTAACCTTTGAGAGGGATGGACGATAATCAGGCTGTCCCTGCTGATACTTTTCGTTAGCCACCTCTTTCAATCCCATTTTAAGAGCATTCTCCTGGGCAGTCTTGACTGTCGATACCCCAAAATCAGTAGCCGCATAAACATAGGCAATTGTCTTTGGTTTGAATAGTTTTACAGCATCCATCAGTACCTTCGAATAAACATTGGCTGGAGCATTTAAGCGAAAAACAAATTTATAACCCTTCATGGTGATCTCCTCCTTGGCGGCAGCAGGAACAAGGAGTGGAACTTTATACTGGTCAGCCCTTGAGGCAACAACATTGGCGCATCCAGAAGTATAAGGTCCAACAACACCAATAACACCATCCCGCGTCACCAGCTTTTCATAAGCTGCAAGCGCATTTTTCGGATCACCACCATCATCCTCCTTAATAAGCTCAACCTCAATATGTTTTGCTCTCAAATCCTCAAGAGCCATTAATGCGCCATTAGTCAGATTCTCTCCGATCTGGGCCTCTTTACCGGTAATTGAGTTTATAAAACCGATCTTGACTGGTGCAGCTTGAACCAGCGCTGGAAATACCAACATGGCGGCAGCAACAAGAGATAAAAAAATTTTCTTCATACAATGTTTTCTCCTTGCTTTTGAGTTAACCATTCAATGAATACTTTCAAGTAAAATTTTTCCTCAAGATTTTTCAAAGATGTAACATTATGAAGTTACAATACTTGCGACACAAAAAATTCTGAAATGCAAGAAAAATAATTCCAAGAATACGCTTTCGCGTAAAAAAACGAATAAAGCACCGCTTTTGTGACGCAATAATGCCATATTCCGGAGATTTATCAGAAAATCAGAAAATGAACCGGTGAATTCAATAATAGTCACCCTCTCCAATTGCAGAAAAAATAACTACATTGTAAATAATTACAGTCTGTTACACTGTCTCATAAAATAATTAATGGAGGAACAATGGAGGCAAAGGATATCATTCTTGACATTCTGAAAAAAGAGAGTGAGCCACTCAACGCCGGAAAAATTACTGAACTGAGTGGACTGGATCGTAAATCAGTAGACAAGGCAATGAAAGCTCTGAAAGATGAAGAGTTGGTTGTCTCTCCGAAGCGTTGTTACTGGGAAGTAAAAAAGTAAAATATCTTCAGCTTTTGATCACGCGCTTAATACTGTCATGAGGTGATTATGAATCCACGTTATAGCTTTAAATGACGATATTTCATACGTAATAATGACACAAATAAAAACCATAAAAATCAAAGCTGTAATAAATACGATATCGGCAAGGCGCTCAATTTGATGCATACGGTTAAACTCTCTCCTTCGCATTGCCCAGTAAGACAAAAGGCAAGAAATAAGAAAAAATAGAGCATCAAGAGCAAGAAAATCATCCGCAAGAGTAGTAAGTCCCTGGGATTTGATGACAAGCTGAATAATACCAATCACAGTAAGACAGACTCCTACCATTGCTGCAGAAACTGTGAAAATATGAACACAGATATTTGATTCCAGAGACTTGATTTCTTCTTCCTTAAAGCTGCCCATAAAGTAAACATTAAAAAAATTGGGGAGATTTACTGTAACGGCATCCCAATATTACTCAAGCCAGACTTGACCATAGTGGCCTGTTTTAATGGGAAAAAATAATTGCAATGGGAAGATGTTAATTCTCTTCCCATTGCAGTGAACAATTTAATAATCAATAAATCAGTTTCTTCTTCCACCATCATTAGGACGATTGGCAGGGGTTGATGGTGGCGGTGGCGGCGGTGGTGTGTTCGGCGTACGATTATCGTTGTTGTTAAAACGTGGTTCACGATTACGATCATCAAAACGTGGATCACGACGGTCATCAAAGCGTGGATCACGATCACCGCGCTGATCAAACCTGCGATTATGCCTGCGATATTCGAAATCCCTTGATCTTCTTATATCATCCCAACGGCTGCTTTTAATTCTGTAAGGAAGCCTGCCCTCCCGAACAACAACCCATGGCCCGCGATAATTGGGAGAACAATACCATGCTCCATTGTCAAAGATATAATAGAAATTTCTGTAAAAGATAATATCGTAAGGACTTCCTGTAGATATTGAAAAGCCGAAATCCCTCAGGTTAATAAAATCCGGACGACGATCGATAACAAAAGCAGGCCTTTCGGGTCTCTCCCTTGTTCCAATATGAATGCTTAATTCTGCCTGGGCATCCGATGCGGGATTGCCGAGTAACATTCCTGTAATTCCGGCAGCCAGCCAAAAACTTTTCTTCAGTTCCATAGTGATTCTCCTGTAGTTTAACGTTCTTCTGTAGTAACCCTTCCCTTTCTATGACGATCTTTTATTTTATTTCCAGCGCAGAGCATCTCTCAAACCGGAATTTCGTTCAGTTTTTTTTTGGACAGCATTACAAAATACATCTTCAAGCGCCCATATTTCAACACTTTTTTTTGACCTCGTTATTCCCGTGTAAACAAGTTCCCTTGTCAGAAGTTCTCCGCTAAGAGGAGGAAAAATAATCAGAACCCGATCAAACTCTGATCCCTGACTTTTGTGTATGGTCATGGCAAATGCTGTTTCATGAACCGGAAGGCGTTCTGGAGAAATACTGCGAACTCCTCCGTCTGGAGTAGAAAAAAATACACGCATCTCCCCACCCTTATCGGCATCAGGAAAAACAATACCGGTATCACCATTATAAAGCCCTATCGAGTAATCGTTTACAGTAACAAGAACTGGACGGCATCGGTAAAAACGGCTCGATGTTGTTATCAGGCTTTTCCGTTCAAGAATCTGTTCAACAATTCTATTGAGACCACTGACCCCGTATGGTCCGTCACGAAGAGCACAAAGTAATCGGAACCGGTCAAACCGCTCAAGGGCCTCTTCAGGAGAGGCCGCATCAATATAATCCTGATAACCTTCAACGACTTTTCTTTCCAGAGCGTTCCGAAGCTCTCCTGGAAGGGGCAAGGTTTTCCAGACGAGAGAGCCCGTCAAATTGCTCTTCAGCAACTCAAGCGCCTCGCGCTCACAACCGGCATTTACTGCACGACTGATTTCATCAATACCGCTTCCTGACTGAAACCGGTAGTTTTTTTCCAGAACAACAAGTGAGGCCGACAATGGCGAAGCAGGATTCTCCTTACCAGCACTGCATAGATCCCCAAGTACAGCTCCAGCCTCAACCGAGGCAAGCTGATCTTTATCGCCAAGCAAAATAAGACAGGCAGTTGGCTTGAGTGCCTCCACCAGAGCGCTCATCAGAGGAAGAGCAACCATAGAAGCCTCATCAATAATGACGATATCATAAAGAAGAGGATTCAGCGCTGAATGCCGGAATCTGGTCGAACCTGAAATTGTGCCAAGAAGCCGCTGGATGGTCACAACATCATCCGGAATTGCCATTTTAATCTCTTCAGAGACATTCAGGGTTTGCCGGATATTGTTGACGGATTTTTTCAGACGCGCTGCTGCCTTCCCCGTAGGAGCAGCCAACGCAATGCGCTGTTTTCCGATTCCCTCTTGCTCCAGAAAAAGCGCCAGTATACGAACAACAGTCGAGGTTTTGCCGGTACCAGGACCACCTGAGATAACACACAACCGTCGCTGGAGTGCAACCATTGCCGCTTCCCTCTGGCGATGATCAGCACTGTCAGGGAAAAGCCGTTCAAGAGCATTGCTGAGCCGCTCTTCATGCAATGTCTCCGTAACCACTGCGGCTTTCTGCAAAAGCGTCATGGCAAGATGATGCTCCTCGCGCCAGTAACGATACAAATAGAAACGACCCGCTGCATCAAGCACCAATGGACGATGAGGGCCACCCGGAACCGTAACAACTGAGGCGTTTTTTACCAATTCCTGCAGCAGATCCAACGGCGGCACGATAAACTCTTTTCCATGCAGCCGGATTGTCTGCCCGGCAATATCAGCCAAATTGAGGCAAATATTACCCTGAGCCACACTGTTACTTGCCAGTGACACCACAAGCCGGAAAAGATCGCTCACCTCATCTGCTGACTGTTTGCAGATAAAGTTGGCAAAATGACGGTCAATTGACCTTTCCTGAAAATCTTTGGTCATCCTACCCTCCCTCGCTCAATGAGAAGTTGTGTCAATGACTCTATCAGCCCTTCAGGAGGAAGGTCACGAAAAAATCCCCGTTGCTCTCCATACGCACTGCTGACACCGCGCAAAAACACGTACATCACGCCACCAAAATGTGTACTGTATCGATAATCACTGACACGAAGGGAAAGGTAGCGGTTGAGCGCAACGGTGTACAGCAGATACTGGAGTGGGTAGAGATTGCTTTGCATTGCCTCCGTCATGCAGGCCTGAGCGTAATCATCGGACGAGTTGCCGAGATAATTTGATTTCCAGTCGAGCAGGTAGAAGCGACCATCCGCCTCAAAAACCATATCCATAAATCCCATCACCATCCCCTTGACCGGCTTGAAGTGCAGTGCCTCAGCAACCATGGCAAGATCAATCCCGCCAGGCAAGACACCGTGATGCGCAAGAAGCTCGCCAAGCCGCAAAGAGTTAATAAATTTAAGCGGGAAGAAAAATTCCAGCTCCGTACTCCAGCTTTTCGGTTTCAGATTGCCAAGGGTAAAGATACCTCCATTGCGCGAGAAAAGAGGAGTGCTGAGCACGTTGTGCACCATGCCGGTAATGTGTGTTTCCCACTCTGGCTTGTAGTTGTAACGTTCCAGTCCCTGCTTAACCAACTCCTGAATTTCCTTTTCTGAAGGTGAGGCAAAATTGAGTTTTTCAAAAATACCGTGCATGAAAATCCCCGCCTGCGCCCCCTTAGGAAAGGCAAAGATACTCTCTTTATTGACTTCGGTAATTTCCGATATACCCGCTACCCTTTGCTCGTCGCGGTCTGGCAGCTCAGTGCTCCAATGTTCAGCACCGGATTCATGACGGCTGAAAGAGGTAAAGCTTGAGACACACCATGTGGTATCAAGAGTTCCGGTGAAACGGCGCACATTCAACGTCTCGATGCAGCACGGCACTCTTTTTCGAGAGTGAGCTGCGTCTCGCTCAATATCCGCCCGACTCATCCGGCTGAACCCGATGGTACCCGCCGAACGCTCGGCAATCATCTTCAACTGCTCAGCCATTGTGCCTGCGGTCATTGCTTTCATCTCACCCAACATGGCGGTCGAGGGGTTTTCACTATCCCGTATTTCACTGGACGCATGAAAAAGATAGTTAATCGGAGTGCTCTCCGCGCGGGTCTTGCCTGAAAAAAGATAGCAGCGATACTTCGCTCTGGTCAGCGCTACGTAGAGCAACCTGAGACTTTCCGCCAATGACTCCTTTCCGGCCCGAGAGCGGTGGCGCTCCAGATCGGATGATCCAAAATCCTTCACAAACTGCCACTGCTCATTGTGGAACATCACCACCTCGCCCTTGTGATGTACTCCACCCCAGAGAAAGGGGCAGAAAACCACCGGATACTCAAGCCCCTTGCTGACATGGATGGTGACAACTTTTACCGCTGCGTCATCCGTTTCAAGGCGAATCTGGTGCTCCTCCTGCTCATCCTCAGCCCCAAGCCGTTCGCTGAACCAGGTGATCAGTCCCTCCAGACCGACTCCTCGCTTATGCTCTTCCTGATGAAGCAACTCAAAACAGTGCAGAATATTGGTGAGCCTCCTGTCACCATCAGGATAGCCGAGCAGACGCCCACGAACCCCCTCTTTTGCCATAAGCTCACAGCTCATCACCATAGAACCGCGCTGAAGCCAAAGCTCATGATAGTGGCGGAACGACCTGAGACACTCCGTCCACGACTCCTCATTATCAAGCAAAGTTGCAATATCGTTGCCTGATCTGCCGAGAATATCGGTCACCAACGCCGCCCTCACCTTCGGTTCACTCGACGGATCACCAAGAGCGGAGAGCAGAATGCGCATCTCTTCAGCCTCCCTTGTTACAAATATGCTTTTGTCGCTTCGCATCACACCTGCAATACCACGTGCGCTCAAGGCGTTGAGCATCATTGCCGCCTGCCGGTGGGTACGCACGATCACGGCAATGTCGCCAGCGGTGAGCGGCTTGCCTCCTACAATAGTCTGATCATCCTGCAAAAGACGCACAATTTCGCCTGCAACCGCTTTTGAAGCGAAAGCGCCTGCATCCTCAACCGTTAACATGCCGCTCTTTTCATCACTGGAATCCATAAACCAGAGCTGCATCGGCTCACTCTCGCTCACCTCCCCGCTGTCGTTCAACTCCCGGTTACCCGCAGCAAGAGGATGGTAAAGAATTTCATCGTAAAGAAAAGGGCGCTTATCGTTGTCGAACAAGGTTTTGAATGCCTTGAGCAGCGATGGAGCAGAACGCCAGTTATCCGTCAGCGTAAAACGACGCTCCTCACTCACGTCACGAGCCGCCCGCATGTAGGCGAAAATATCGGCACCACGAAAACTGTAGATCGCCTGCTTGGGGTCGCCGATAAGAAAAAGCGGCAAATCAGAGCCTGCGTAGATGGTTCTGAAAATCTCATACTGCACCGGATCGGTATCCTGAAACTCATCGATCAGCGCCGCCCGGTACCTGGCACGAAGTAAACCGGCAAGAGTCGAACCCCCTCCATCGGAGAGGAGCGCACGATAGAGATCTTCGAGCAGGTCGTCGAAAAAGCGGACATTGCTGGCACGCTTGCGCAGCGGCAGGCTCTTCCGGTAAAAGCGAACCAGCTCAGCCTTGAGGGCAAGAAAACGGCTCTGCACCGCATCAAGCAACCGCTGGCAACTCCCGAAGAGAGGGTGAGCTGGCGGAGTGTTTTTCAACTTCGTCCCTTCGCTGATGGCGCTTGTTGTAAACTTTTGAAAGCCGGCAAAAAGGTCATAAGGATTGCCGGCAGCAACAAAAGCATCCATTTCGGCAAAAAGCGGCTCAAGAAGATCTGCCCGATAGGTCTCCTGCGCCCGCTTCAGCCCCTTGTCTGTTCTAACAAGCTCCGTAATGCTCTCGCGTTCATGCTGCCAAAGAGCGCTTGCCGCTGCGTAGGCCGAGCAGCACTCCTTGTCGAGCGTTAGTATCTCCTCATCACTGAATTCAGGGATAACCTTCACCCCTGTGCCAGCATGAAGATTTTTCAGCAGCGAGATAAAGGTTTCTGGCGAGTGACGGTTCCTCAGGGTATAGCCAAGCAGCGGCGCTGGTTCCCTGAAAAAGTGCATTCTCCAGAAATCCTCCACAATATCGCGAAGCAGCTCAGTCTGATCAGTCACCAGCTCGGTATCATAGAGCGAACCACTCTCAAAAGCGTTATCCTGCAACGCCCGCAGGCAGAAGCCGTGAATAGTAAAAATCGAGGCAGTATCGAAGGCGCCAAGCGCCCGCTCAAGGAGATCGCGCATCCTTTTCAGGCTGGTTTGAGAGACCTTTTCGTAAAGCTCTTCAAGGAAAGCATCTTGAGTATCGCCACCCTCCATCACCTCAAGTGCCTCGCGGATACGGGTGCGAATTCTCGCCCGAAGCTCCTGTGTCGCTGCCTCGGTGTAGGTCACCACAAGAATCTGTTCCGGCAACAGCTCCTGCTCCACCAGCAGTCGCAGATAGAGCGACGCGATGGCGTAGGTCTTCCCTGTGCCAGCGCTTGCCTCAATGAGGTTGATGCCGGAGAGAGAGACGGTGATGTGGTTCAGTTGCTGCATGGTGACTTTTACACGATAGGCTGGATGATGGGTTGAAATGGGAATGCTGCGAGGAGATCAGCGAGAAAGCTGAGAGTATGTGGAGATCTCTTCACGTCGCTGCTCTTCAGGTTGTTCTCTCTTGACTATAAACCCGGCTTCAAATTCCTGCAAAGCCCATTCAGGTTCACAAAATTACTGATGTCCAAACCCAGAATAATCGAGATCGCTGCTGCAACGGTTATCAATTCCCATAGCAGCCACTCTGTTATTCGTGAATTACTCATAAATTATGCTCCCTTTATTAGTGTTCTGGCCAATGTCCACATTTTGTGAAGATGTAAATCCCCTCAGACCATGCCTGCCCGGATGCCTGAAATCTGATGTCTGCTCAAAACGTCCAGCTTTTTGCAGTATAACAAACAATTACAGGCAATCAAACACTTTGCACCTTCTCCCGCGCTGCCTTTATCATTGACCCAAGTAGCTCACAGCAAAAGCGAAAAACTCCTCATCAAAGGATTCTCTGGCACCAAAACAACGGGGAAAACAGGTGGCAAACTCGTTTGCTGACGCCTAAAATAACGTAACTCCTGTTAACGAATTGATGCTTCATCACATTGCTGTTTTCAGAAGAAGTGAATTTAAGGGTGCTTGTTTTTTATTGTGCCCGAAAAGCCCTATTTTGCACAGATAACCGACTGATATTCGGTTATCTGTGCAAAATAATGACCTCATGCAACTCGAAAAGAAGCTCAGGACATTCGGTGGTGTACCTCTGACGCACGGAGCACTCATTTCCATGCTCAAAGAGTACAGGTCTCCAAACGATAAAATTGTCCGTTTGATTGAGACAGGGTGGCTTGTACCCATCAAAAAGGGGCTTTATGCCGTTTCACCTGAACAGACAACCATCCCCATTTCCACACCGCTTGTCGCAAATCTCCTCTATGGGCCATCCTATGTTTCGATGGATTATGCGCTGTACCATTACGGGATTATTCCCGAACGAGTGGTTGAGGTGACTTCAATGACCACCAGGCGGGGGAAGGCGTACGATCTTCCGATAGGCCGGTTTTCCTATACGCATTCTCCTGTTGATTTTTATCCAGTCGGAATTGACCGGATCGAGAATACCGATAAAACAGGTTTTTTGATGGCCTCTCCAGAGAAGGCGTTGTGTGACAAGCTTGTGTTTACCCGAAATCTGAATATCAGCTCACCACGTGCATTGCAGGAACTGCTGATGTATGACCTGCGGATTGATGAAGAGAGTATCACCCGCTTTGACTCGAAGGTGATAGAGGCCTGTGTCATGCCGGGAATGAAAGAAAGAATGCTGCGGGCATTGCTGGAGCTTGTCAACTCGATGAAAAGGGAGCTGAAATGAGTGTACTCGGCCAGATGCTTGAGAAATATGATGCAACCACTGTCGAAGGGAGAGTCAACGGACTGAGAGAGGTGATGCAAGAGGTTGCACTTGCCGGTTTGTATCGTGGCGGTTTTTTTGACCGGGCAGCATTTTACGGGGGCACTTGTCTCAGGATATTTTACGGATTGCCAAGGTTTTCAGAGGATCTTGATTTTTCATTGCTGACATCTGACGCCGATTTTTCACTGGAGCCGTATTTCAAGGCCATCAGGGCTGAATTTCTTTCACTGGGTCTTGATGTTGAGATTTCATCGAAAAAGAAAACAGTTGGGACAGGGATCGAATCGGCGTTTTTGAAGAGCGATACGCGCCTGTTCAGTCTGGCAGTACACGGAGAAAAAACAGTTAAAATCAAGTTTGAGGTTGATACGCTACCACCATCGGGGTTTTCAACAGAAGAAAAACTTCTGCTTGAACCATTCTCATTGTATGTCAAGTGTTTTGGGTTGCCTGATTTGTTTGCAGGAAAAATGCACGCATTGTTGTTCAGGAACTGGAAGAGCCGAGTAAAAGGGCGGGACTGGTACGATTTTGAATGGTATGTTAAAAAAGGGGTGCCACTCAACCTGTCTCATTTTGCCTGCCGCGCCATGCAGAGTGGTCATCAGAAAACCGTGAAGCTCTCTGAAGAGGAGTTTCGGGAACTTTTAACCCAAAAGATCGGAACTCTGGATGTATCATTGGCTGTTAATGATATTTCGAGATTTGTTCAGGATGTCAAGTCGCTGAAGATTTGGTCACAGCAATATTTCATGCAGTTGGCTGACCGGATGAAAATTATCGAGGCATGACCGGGAGAAGAGAAGTGCTCTGCAAAGCCTTAAATCCTTTGAAGTTATACATTACAGAAGTAAAAGAAAAGAATAATAAAACCATGAGCACACAACTACAAAACATTATTAACCAGATTGAGGCTCGTCAGTTCAAAGAGGCCTATAACGCCCTGAAGATGATGAGAAAAGACCCGACACTTTCAGAAGAAATCGTGGAAGTAGTAGAAATTGCCAGCATTGAAATCGGAGTGACCGAAAAGCGCTTGCACGTAGAGCCGCAAGGTGGTTTTTATGCGAAAAGCGCCGTATTGAGGCTGCGGGAAGCACTTGGCGATCCCGATGCGGCTGAACGATTGAGAGTACTGAAGGAGCAGATGAACCTTATTATAGATGCGCAAGTCAATAGCAGAAACTGACTGACGTCAGCCGCAATAACCTGAAGGGACCCCTCAATAACTTGCTGAAACGTGCTCATCCGATTCGGTACGGAAGTGGGTGTAGTGTATGGTATAAACGGGAGTCCCAATGAAGCAGTCAAGAAGCAAGTCGTGCATAATCCCACTAATCAAGAACCCCGCCGCAAGCTGCGGGGTATTTTGAAGAAATACTCTATCATATTACGTCTCAAGAGGCGGGGAATATGACCAATAGAGATTTATTACTTACAGGCGAGTGATAAATCATGCAATAAATCTATTTTTTACTAATAACGAATGATAAGCCATTCAGAATTTTTGATACTCGTTCAATTACAGGTATATTCGAGTGATAATTCATTCATCCGTTCGTAAATAAAAGCATTATGACTGAAATATCACTCACGAACTGGGCCTCCATGAGTGACAAGGCGCTGACCGAACATATCGGGGCGTTTGTGCGGCACCATCGCCT
>CAILXE010000154.1 GCA_903838095.1 uncultured Chlorobiaceae bacterium | reverse complement strand
TCCGCTCCATCAGCGAAGGATCTTCACTGTGCTTCGTTTCAAGCTCCTTGCAAACCACCTCATACTCCTAAATGAGATCCATCACCTTGTCGCTCGACTTCAGAATAGCCTGAAGAACCGTATCCTCCGGATTATAGGGCGAATCCTGCGGCAGATAGGCAATCCGCTTCTGGTTGGCCACCATCACCTTTCCCTTGTCGGGAGTCTCAACACCCGCAAGAATCTTCAGCAGCGTACTTTTGCCACTCCCGTTCGCTCCGATAATACCAATCTTGTCGCGATCATCAATCCCGAACGACACATCCTCGAACAGATGTTTCAGACCATATTTTTTCTGTAACCCCTCAACCGTTAAAAGCACCATATCCTGTAATAATTATTCCGGGCACCTCTCATCATCGCCCCCGGCGACTGAAAAAGCGTCAACTCTTATGCAAAATGCCCTTTTGGTTCACGACCATGAAAAAGAGAAGAATATAGCGATTATCGCTCCTTCTCTCCTTCCTGTTTTCTATTCTCCTTTTTTTTGATAAACTTAGAGTGAAAGAAACCAAAAGTGCAGGATGCCCTGCAATCCCGAGAGTCATACTATCCCACAAAGCGACAAAAGCCATGAGTGAATTGAACGAGTTGCTGGCATTGAGCCCCATGCCTGTGCCCGAGGCGCTGCACCAGTTGCCGAATCACCAGAAGCAGGAGGTTGTCTCCTGGGCCCAAAACCTTGTGAGCCATCACACCGACGGACTTGACGATCTCTATAATGCCATTGCAATGATTGTCAAATTCATCCCGAACTTCATGGTCATTCCACTGATGGTCGAGCACATCCGCCCCAGAATTGCCGCCGGAGTCTGCATAAAAATGGGGGTTGACCAGGCCACAGGATACGCCAACGACCTTCCCCTTGAATATTTCAGCGAAGTTTCTCACCATCTTGATGTTGTAACGATGGCCAGAATTCTCGAAAAAATGAAAAAACAGCAGGCCGAAAAGTTTATCCAGTATGAGTTCAGGCAGAATCAGACCCGTATGCTCGACATCGGCAAACACCTTGAAAAGATTTCACTTCCTGAGCCAGACAACCGCACATCATGAACGATCTTCTGCAGAAACCAAGAACAGTCTATGTTTCAAGAACCATTGAGTTCAATGCGGCTCACCGTCTTTTCAACCCTTCCGCCACAGAGGAAGAAAACGTTGCAACGTACGGCAAATGCAGCAACCACAATGGGCATGGACACAACTATCGCCTCAACATCACTATCCGTGGCATTGTTGACCGCAAAACCGGCTTTCTTTTTGACCTGAAGGAGCTGAAGAACATCCTTAAAGAGGAGATTATGGAGAGGTTCGACCACAAACACCTGAACCATGATGTTCCTGAACTGCACGACTGCGTGCCCACAACCGAAGTGCTTGCCGTCCTGATATGGGATATCCTTGAAGAACGACTGCGCACCCTCAATAACCCGGAGATTGCTCTCCATGAAGTCCAACTCCATGAAACAGGAAAAAATGCCGTCCGATACTTCGGAGAATAACCTTCCCCTGCCATCGTCCGGACATAACTGCTGCTGCGATGATGACGAATGCTGCTCGGCGGCTCTCCCTGCTGAGCCTTTAACAGGCAATCTTTCAGGTGCGGTCTATTCCATGCTTGAAGGAATCGGTGAAGACCCTCAGCGCGAAGGGCTTCTCAAAACACCCGAACGGGTTGCCCGATCACTGCGCTTTCTGACACGAGGGTACAGCGAAAATCCCGAAGAACTTCTCAAAAACGCCGTCTTTACCGAATCCTATGATGAAATGGTCGTTGTGAGGGATATCGACCTCTTTTCAATGTGCGAACACCATTTACTCCCATTTTTCGGAAAAGCGCATGTTGCCTATATTCCTGACGGAAAGATTGTTGGCCTCTCAAAACTTGCCAGGGTCGTTGAAGTCTTTGCCCGACGCCTCCAGGTTCAGGAGCGGCTCACCCAGCAGATCCGCGATGCCATCCAGACTGTGCTCAACCCGAAAGGGGTAGGAGTCGTCATTGAGGCAAAGCACCTCTGCATGGTGATGCGTGGCGTTGAAAAGCTTAACTCTATCACAACAACATCGGCCATGTCGGGGCAATTCATCACCTCACAGTCCACAAGAAGCGAATTCCTGAGACTGATCAGACCGTAGCCGGAGGGGAGGAGATCCACTCCTGAACAATCATCTGCGCCTCCCGTACCGCTTCGGGAAGCAGCAGGGAAACCTCGGGGCTGAGGCCGATATTGAGTTCAAGCTCCTTGGGTGGGACACCAATAAGCACAATCTCCTTCGGCATTTTACCATGCAGTCTGGCAATGCCGAGGAGCTCGCTGAAACCCATCTGGTGTGAAGACATCTTTCGATGAATAAAGGCGGGAAGTTCATCATTCCTGTACACATAGACCCGACGCTCAAAGTCGAGAGGAATGAGCGCATCAAAAACAATCACAGCGTCGCAAGACTCAATGTAGTCAAGCAGATAGATTCCCTGCGTTCCTCCATCAATACATCGAACAGTTTCAGGAAAAGCTGATGAATCCCTGAAACTGTTCAGAGCTGCGATACCAAACCCCTCATCGCCATAGAGGAGATTACCAAGACCAAGAACATTGACAGAGGAGTAGTTCATCCAGGCTCTTCCTCGACCTTATGCTTGAAGCCGGTAATAATCGACGACGTAACACTGGTACGATCGACCACATCATGGCGAAAAACCGCATAAAGGTGCATGATGACGTAGAGCGGAAAAATCCATGCCATCAGATGGTGAGCAAAATGGAGGGTATAACTGCCTCCAAACAACGGTATCAGCCATCCAAACCAGATTTCACTGAAACCGCCGGGATTATTCTCACCATACATCGCAAGCCCCGTAAAAATCATAAAACTGGAGCCGCAGAAGATAAAAATAAAGTGGGCCAGCGCTGCAACCGGGTTGTGACCAACATAGTTCGGCTCTTCCGATCTCAAGAAAAGATAGGACTCCACCTGTTCCTTAAACGGCTGGCCCCACCACGCCGGTGACCATGGCCTGAAACCGCCGAATCGCGCATAACGGTCGCCGCTGAACAGCGCCCAATACATGCGGAAAAGAAAGTTGGCGATAAAAATAAATGCCGAGGCAAAATGGAGATACCGCCACCAGGCCAGCCCCTTGTACCAGACCGCCTCACCAAGCGGAGGGTTCAGCACAGGAGCCGCGATATAGAGGCCTGTTACAAAAAGAACAACCGTGCACAGGGCGTTGATCCAGTGATAATACCTGACCGGCAACCCCCATACATAGATCTCTTCAATTATTCTTCCCATGACGAACTCCGTTTAAACGATTGTGACCGATGTGATCTCATTGCCGTTCATGTCGAACAGATGAGAGGCACAGGCAAGACACGGATCAAATGAGTGCACCGTTCTGAGAATCTCAAGCGGCT
>CAILXE010000153.1 GCA_903838095.1 uncultured Chlorobiaceae bacterium | reverse complement strand
CTCATCATCTTTCTGTAATATAGTAATAAGTGAGAAAAAGGGCTATCGTTCACCTGTGCGAATAACATAGTATCAGAAATAAACGAAGACCCAGTGAAAGATTGGTCAGATTCAGATCACTCCTTTCAACTGTTAAGACAGAAGTAATGTCGCCATCATGGAGTCATTGATGATGTTCGAAACAGGCCAAGTTCCGTACCACACTCCTGTACGCGACGTCTGCTCCTCGACTTGAGCGTCCTGCATCCGCGAGTATCAAAATGCTACAGGGCGCTCAAAATCCACAGCTCCTTCAAGGATTATTTGTATACCCTCAGCCTCAAATTTTTCAAGAGCTGAGAGTATCAAAGCAATCGGCTTCATATAATTTACGGCCGTGGGGGGAAAATACCCTGAACGGCAATACAAGCCATCAAACCGAGCGAAGGATCCAGCACGGATACTGGTTGCGTGGCAGGTACCGAAGCATTGGGAACAACTGTAACCGTTCCGCCTCCGACAGCACTGTTTCCGGTGACCGGCAAACTGACATCACCAGTTGCTGTGCCATTGAGCGTGCCACCGGTTGCATTCAGATTGACTGTGGCTGGCGATGCGACGGCAGCAGCGGAATTGTAAGAATAAAACTGACTGGTCGTCCCGTTCTTTCCGACCGTATTTTTCGTATTGCTCGGGATTTTGGCGGGATTGCTGGTCTGAGTCGTCAGTACATTGACCGCAACAGACCCAGTGACCGGAACATTGCTGACCGTGCCACTCAAAGGCAGACTGACACGACCTTTCGCCACAAGGGCATCGCCTCCAGCACTAACCGCTTGGGTAATCGTTGTCGCATGGGTGTGCGAAGCCAGTGGCGTTTGAGCAGTTGTAAGAAGCACGGATTCATTCCCACGTTTTTGCCCTGGAGTCACATTCTGGCTCAATCCAGTTCCCATCCCCGTACCAACAGGAACACGTCCACGCAAATCAGGCAGAGCAAACGTCGTCTTCCCATCACCGCCATAGGTCGTCCCGAGAAGAGCAAACAACGCCTGATATTGGGAAATATTCAAAAGCCTCCCATCCGCCGGGAGATACCCCTCCGGGCAATAAGATGCCGCCGTAAAACAGACTGAACCGATATAAGGCTCAGAACAACAGGCATGACTGATACTGGGCGTAACATTTATCAAAGCAATCACTGCTGCTTTGACTGCGAGAGAACTGCAATACTGTTTAAATGTTTTGTGCATAATCATTTTTCATTGAAATAATTGATAAAGACCAATAAACACTTTCCATCGGAAAGTTTGCCAGGCATAGCTTTATTTTGCCAACGCAGGAACAGAACTCATTCTCAACTGCAGATTGTAGCTGTTGAATTAATAGCCGCTGTGCAGTAATATAGCATATTATATTCCATTGCTTTTCCCAGAAACTCCTGGAGCAATGCCACTTGTGTTCGATACAGCATAAGGGAAAAAGGGTGACTGGCTTTTTCTTTGCGACCAAGATACCGCTTCTCCTTGGCTTGAATTCATGATGCTGTTTGCCGTTCACCTTGATGACATATCGTTAAAAACGGCTTTTGAACCGGAATACTTTCGATATTTAAAAAAAACAGGAGTTTTCTGTCAGTCACTCTATAACATCTACCCCAAAAATAAGGACCACTCCCCTACCAAAATGTAACTTTCCTCTTTTTCCTACAGGTTTGTTATTCTTTTTGCAAGCGATGATCCGCTGCAAGTAAATTATTTCCCCCTGAATTATAAAAACCGCGTTGCCGTAAAAAAACAAACCCCTTTAGCCATGCGGCTTTGAGGGCATCATCTCTTTTTTCTCAAAAAAATTTTCTGAAAAGCCAAAGGTTTGGCACGTTTCTTGCTTAATAAAAGCATAACTATTCAGGGCGAAAATAAAAAAAGCCTGAATATTTGACGATAAAGGCAACGATAACCTAAAAAGGCACAACAATGAGAAAAGTAGCTATTTACGGAAAAGGCGGCATCGGCAAGTCAACCACAACACAAAACACTGTTGCAGGTCTTGCGGAAATGGGCAAGAAAATCATGGTCATTGGCTGTGACCCGAAAGCTGACTCTACCCGTCTGCTTCTTGGTGGACTACAGCAGAAAACAGTGCTCGACACACTTCGCGAGGAGGGTGAAGAGGTTGAACTTGAAGATATCATCAAAGGTGGATACAGAAACACCCGCTGTACCGAATCCGGTGGTCCT
>CAILXE010000152.1 GCA_903838095.1 uncultured Chlorobiaceae bacterium | reverse complement strand
TTCAATCCTCCATGCAAAACATTTTTTTCGCCCGAGGTACCGCTTGCTTCCATTGGTCGTACCGGGGTGTTCAGCCAGACATCAACACCGGAAACCATTCTTTTAGCCACACCGAGGTTATAGTTTTCAAGAAAAATAACTTTTCCTGCAAATTGTGGTCTTCTGGCGTGGTCAACGATTTGGCGGATATAGTCTTTTCCCGCATCATCATGAGGGTGTGCCTTTCCTGCAAACACAATCTGCATTGGTCTGGAAGGATCATTGATGATTCTGTTCAGGCGTTCGAGATCCCTGAAAATCAGCGGAGCACGCTTGTAGGTGGCAAAACGTCGTGCAAATCCTATGGTCAGAACGTCAGCAGAGAGCGTGTTATTTACGGACTGTATCGAAAAGTAATCGTTTTGGTACAAACTCAGATGCTGGTGCTGGTGAAAAAGCTGGTTGGCAAGATATCGGTCAATGAAGTCGAAAAGATGACGTTTCAGATTGTAGCGTAACGACCAGAGTTCCTCATCAGTGATTTTTGCAAGAACGGCTTCTGTGGCTTCTTGCGACAGCGTCATGTCGTCAATGTTCTCTGTAAAGTTTCTCCAGAAACTTTCAGTATATCCGCATGCCCAGGTGCTCGTATGCACACCGTTGGTGATATGTCCGATTGGCACCTCCGTAACCGTATTGGTCGGGAAGAGGTGCTGCCACATGGTGCGCGAAACTTCTCCATGCAGCTTTGAAACTCCATTAGCCGATCGAGAAAGGTTGAGTGCCAAAACAGTCATGGTGAACAGTCCATGAATGTTCTTCCTGTCTTCGGAGCCAAGCATCATCATGTTATCGAAGCTCAGGCCGATATTTGCAAGGTATTTGTCGAAGGTGTAGTGCATCATGTCTCTCGAGAATCGATCATGTCCCGCAGGAACCGGAGTGTGCGTTGTGAAAACACATTGTGACCGTACATTTTCGATTGCCTCTTTTTCAGAGAGCCCTGAAGCAAGCTCTTTGGCAAGTAGCTCAAGCGTGAGAAATGCCGAGTGACCCTCGTTCATGTGGTAAACCGTAGGCTCTATACCAAGCTGGCTGAGCAGTTTTACCCCGCCGATACCAAGAAGTATCTCCTGATTGATGCGCATATTCTGGTCGCCACCGTAGACTCGACAACAAATGTCGCGATAGTGCGATTCATTTGCCATAGTATTTGAGTCAAGGAGGTAGAGTGTTGCACGTCCAACCTTGAGTTTCCAAACCTGTGCAAAAACATCACTTTGCGCTATATTGACAGAAATAATCAAATCGCTGCCGTCAGGGTTGGTCACTTTTTCCAAAGGAAGATTTTCCGGATGTTGCAGAGGATAGTCTTCAATTTGCCATCCGTCGTGATTAAGGTGCTGGCGGAAATATCCTTCCCGATAAAACAGTGTAATACCGATGAAGTTGATACCAAGATCGCTGGCTGATTTCAGGTGGTCTCCTGCAAGAACGCCGAGTCCGCCGGAATAGATTCTCATGCTTTCATGGATTCCAAACTCTGCGCTGAAATAGGCAACAGGATTTTTTACAAGTTCAGGTGTGTTATTAGCAGCCCAGGTGTTCTTTTCGTTGAGGTAAGCCTGAAAGCGGGCGTAGGCGCGGTCAATTTTTTCGCCAAATTTTGAATTGCTGCGAGCCAGAAGCTCATTATCAGATATCTGATGCAAAAGGTCAATGGGATTATGATTATTTCGTTCCCAAAGGAGAGGAGAGAGTTCTTCGAAAATCTGTTTTGCTTCTGTATCCCATGACCACCAGAGATTTTTTGAGAGTTCTCGAAGCGCGAAAATTTTCTTTTGCATGGTTGATTGGTATAATGATTGCTTTGATGCTGCATTCCTTGACAGGCAGTATCTTATGGTATTAAAATTTTTTACAGATGTTATTGAGTCTCTGTATTGTCTGTATGAAATAAAACGATTTTTAATTTAGTGTTTTAGAATTGAAAACCGCAAGTCAAATTAAAATTGATTACAGAAGAGATAAAAATAGCGCATATATCGGATCTTCATCTTTCTGGTATAAAGGATCGACGTCAGCTTGCCGACTTTGACCGCCTTCTTGTTCATTTCAGGACCACTGGATGCGATCATCTTGTTATTACAGGCGATCTGAGTAATAATGCTGATCAGGAAGACTGGCGCATTGTGAAGGCAAAGCTGGAGATACACGGCTTTTATCGCTGGGACAAGACGACCGTTATTGCAGGCAATCATGATTTGATCAATCTTGAAGAGGAGATGCGATTTTATAACGCACTGAACCCTCTTCCGTTAGTTCGAAAAAAAGTTTTTGATCGCAGGCTGAAAGAGTTTTGTCTTTTTTTTCAGGAGTTGATCACCGGTGAAAAACAGGGAGAAAAGAGCTTCCCTTTTATTAAAATCATAAACTATCCTTCGTTGAGGATCGCCTTCACTGCTCTCAATTCGGTTTATCCCTGGTATCCCGCAGAGAATCCACTGGGCGCCAGGGGCCTGGTGAATCCCGGGCAGTTACGTGCTCTGGGAAAGGAGGACGTAGCTGCCTCCCTGAAAGAGTGTTTTGTGATCGGGCTCTGCCATCATGCCTACAAAGTCTATGGAACTGACTCTTTGATTGATCAGGCTTTTGACTGGACCATGGAGTTGAAAAACCGGGAAGAGTTTCTCTCGCTTATGAAGGTTCTGCGGGCAAAGCTTGTTCTGCATGGCCATTTTCACCGCTTTCAGTCATACGCGGTCGATGGAATAACCTTTATTAACGGAGGCAGTTTTCGCTATTCACCAAAGTGCTATAGTGAACTGCTCATTGACAAAGAGGGGAACTGTAAACAGAGTTTTGTTCTGCTTCCCTGAAGCTTTTCCGCAAAAGAATGGTTACGTTTTCTTGATATGGTTGGCCTGCATGTATTCGAGGATTCTTGCAGCATGATCACGGTCTTCCTGATTCAGTTGTTTGAATATATTTGCTGAAAACGAGTTGCTCGGACTGTCAAGAAATTGCTGAAAATGTGATTCTCCTGCGGCCATTTCAAGTGCATAAGCGGTTTGAAAGGCTTCGGCTCTTGAGGGGGGCGTGGCCTTGAATGCGGCGATGAGTTCTGCGATTTTTGTGTTGGTATCAATCAGGGACTGCAGATCGCTGGCCAGCAGATTGTCCGGAAAAAACTCCTTTTGCTGAGGGTGCAGTTTTTCCTGCTGAAGAAGTGTCGCATGGCCCTGCTCTTCCATGGCCATATCCCACCAGAAATCCTCATCATCAGCAAAACAGTCATTGAACATGGTGTAAAGCCTGGCAAGATTCAATTCCAGTTTTATTGACTCGTCAAGATGTTTCTGGAGTGTTTCGGTCATGATCAGGTGCGGTTAGTTAAAAGAGGTCCCGTTGTTATTGATTGCGGTATGATGCGTACTCCTGCAGACTTTTAACACCAAACTCCTGGTGGCGTATACAGTCAATAGCCTGTACCGATGCCTCTGCGGCCTCGATGGTCGTTACAAAAGGAACA
>CAILXE010000151.1 GCA_903838095.1 uncultured Chlorobiaceae bacterium | reverse complement strand
GCTGCTCCACCCTCTTTGGTGCACTGCACAACGTTGCGGACATGGGCGCACTCCGTAGAGGTAAAACGGTTCACCAGCTCAGGAATAAGCGCACCGGCAATTGTACCGCAGGTGATGATCGAAGCGAGCTTCCACCACATGGTGCCGTCACCGAGCGTGCTGATCAGGTAGTATGATGCGATATAGGTAAGAACGATCGAGACAATCGAGGTCAGCCAGACAAGCGTGATCAACGGCTTCTCGAAGTTCATTTCGTCAGCATTGCTGTACTTCATCTTGGCCAACGCTGCATTCGCCCAGTAGGAGAAGGCACTGGCAAGAATCATCACAAGACGCATAGCGAAGATCCAGACAAGCAGCATGATCTGCACTTCAGGTGCCTTGATGGCAAGCAGGATAAAGGAGATGAGCGCAACACCGGTAACGCCGTATGTCTCAAAACCGTCAGCAGTAGGACCAACAGAGTCGCCAGCATTGTCACCGGCACAGTCAGCAATAACGCCAGGGTTGCGTGCATCATCTTCCTTGATCTTGAAGACGATCTTCATGAGATCGGAACCGATATCGGCAATCTTGGTAAAGATACCACCAGCAATACGAAGCACCGAAGCGCCGAGAGACTCACCGATGGCGAAGCCGATAAAGCATGGGCCCGCAAAGTCTTTAGGCACAAAAAGAAGAATACAGAGCATAACAAAAAGCTCGATACTGATCAGCAGCATACCGATGCTCATTCCTGCCCTGAGAGGGATCGCATAGGTTGGGAACGGTTTTCCACCGAGGCTGGCGAATGCCGTCCTTGAGTTGGCAAAGGTGTTGATCCTCATACCAAACCATGCAACCGTATAGCTTCCGAGAATACCGATAAGACTTGCAAGAAGAATGGAAAGCACCTTTATTGTCTCCAACTGACGAAGCCAGCCGAAGTATGCAACAATAATAGCGCCAATCAGAACCCAAAGAACAAGAATGAATTTACCCTGCGTTATCAGGTAGGTCTTACAAGTTTCATAGATCAATTCGCTGATCTCGCGCATGGCGTTGTGAACCGGAAGGTTGCGTATACCCATGTACTGTACGACGCCAAAAATCATGCCAAACAGGCAGATGGCAAGACCCCACAGCAAGAGAGTATCACCAGGTATTCCTCCCAGAAATGATACCGAGTGTAAATTTGGCAATACCAAATCGGCCTCGCTTGCCCGCGCTTCAGGCGCCTGTAACAAAACACCAAGGCCCCCCAGAACTGAAACAGCTCTGGCCCACCATGTTACGTTGAACGGTTTTTTCATTTTTCCTTTTTTTTCACTGTTTTTTCTGACTAAAAAAAACTTGTTTCCAACAAAAATTAAAAAAAACATCGATCCTTGCAATCAACTTGCAAGTCTTAATTTGCAACTTTTTTCATGAATCTCAATAGCTTTTTAAAGAAGTTACCAAAGGTATCCCACTATTTCATACCAAGATGTTATATATTCTGTCCATTCTGATTTCACTTTTAAAATGAGCAAAATCGCGGCTCCTCAGGATTTATTTGTTCGAACTATGAAACTTATTGTTGGCCTTGGAAATCCAGAATCTTTTTATTTTGGCACACGCCACAACATTGGCTTTAGTGCTGTTGAAACTATCGCCAGTGCTTTTGGTGCCCGGTTCAGCAAGGGAAAAGGGAAATTTCTTCGGGCGTCAATCTCCCATAATGGAGTGCCTGTCATCATCATCAAGCCTATGACCTACATGAACCTATCAGGTCATGCAGTGGTTGCTGCCATGAATTTCCACAAAATCAGGCGCAGTGATATTCTTGTTATTTGCGATGACCTCAATCTTCTTTCGGGCACTATCCGCATCCGTTCAAAAGGGTCCGCCGGTGGTCAGAATGGACTGAAACATATTATTG
>CAILXE010000150.1 GCA_903838095.1 uncultured Chlorobiaceae bacterium | reverse complement strand
ATGTTATATTTATGAAGAAATTGTGGGAGGAAGGAAGTTGCCAAGAATAAAGAGGCAGATATAGTTATTGAGGATCCTCGGTTCTATAAAAATCTTTTTGATGGCGTTAAGAAGATTCTTTGATTAAGAAGGTTTTATGGAAGAAAAAAAAGTAATTTATAAGAAAACACCGCACATCATCTTTCGGGTAAGTCCGGAAGAACGTGAAGAGATTCATAGGATTGCCAACGAGGATAAGTTCGAGAGTGCGTCACATTATTTAAGAACGCTTCATCGACAATATTTAAAGAATAGAAGCACTGATAGAAAATAACATATGCTCAGATTGCCCTTTACGGAAGAGGGCTTCCTTGAAGGTTGGCTCACACAATCGTCAGTCTGGTGCAGTTTGAGGTCCGGGGGTATCCTGGGCCTTTTTCTTGTAGGCATTTAAGATGGTCTTTAAACTCTCGCCTTGTTTTCCAATGTTCTTCTCGATATAAAGGAAAAATAAATGAATATTGTTTTTGAACAGGAACTCGCAAAAGATCCCCGGTGGATTGGTGAGTGGGATGCTCGTTTCCTGTTGAATGATTACGACCGGGATGTTGTAAGTTTCTTAAAACATTATTCTTTTAAAGTTAAGTTTGCTCATGTTGTTGGTGGAGGATTTATTTTATTTAATTTAAGTGAGGTGTTGGCGGTTCCTAGCCGGTCCCCAGGGCTTTACTTTAAGAAGAAAAGACATGACGACTGAGCTACCACAACGGGCCCCGGTTTTATTTCCTTTTCGTTATAAACGATACTTTGAGCCTCAAAATGCCCTGGTGCGCGTCTTTGGAAGATGCGAGATTACTGGGGATGAGTACGAGTGTTTTGTTCCAACAGATGAGTTTTACACCTATTTACAAGGAGAAAAGACCGTCGGATTGGCTATGCCAAGCATAAATGTGGGAGATCGTGAATTCCTAATGACAGGAACATCACCGCAGGGATGGAAAAAGATGTGGGGGAAATGATTTTCCTATTAGCCGCGCCTCCGCCTACAAGTGGTATATGGGGTATATTTGCAAGTAGTAGATGGGTAAGTCGAGAAGAAGGGCGTTCTTTGCAAGGCTCGAGGATTCCACAAAAAATACTAACGGAGCAGATTTTTTAAGAGTAAAATAATAAAAAATATGTCAATCTTTCTGAATGATTCTGAAATTGCCGCCTTAATCGTCGAGGAGAAGCGCGTTCCCGCCGACGCGGTTGACCTTTTTGCTATGAAATCAAAGAAGGGGCATAAAGAGTCGGACTTGTTAATACCGCGATCAGACGGCAGTTATTTCAAGATTATTTTGAGACAGAATTCCCAAGACCCTTTAGACTTTTCTGCCATCTTGGCTTTTGTGCCCGTAAAGAAAAACCAGGACTTCAAATTACGTCGGTACAATGGTAAACATGTGCATGGGAATCGTTTGCATAAGAGTAAGTTTTACGATTTCCATATTCATTCTGCAAGCGAAGAATATCAGCGTGCCGGATTGAAAGAGGAATCGTTCGCTGAAGCGACTAACAGATATAGTAATTTGGCGGAGGCTTTTGATTGTTTGGTTAAGGATTGCAATGTCATTATTCCCGAAGACAAACAGTTGAAATTTATATAAGTGCTATGGACATAAAAGAAATCGAATCCTTATTTCGTTCCAAGGTTGGCCAGCAGATAGAAATTTATCCTGAGGGCGTTAACCGCTTTAAGGTTTTTACGCCTTTTCAGTTTGATGATGGGGACAGCCTGTCTATTGTACTCAAGCGCATTGGTGATAAGTGGATTTTGACGGATGAGGCGCACACCTATATGCATTTGAGTTACGAAATTGACATGAATTCGCTTGAGAAGGGGACGCGGCAGAAGATCATTACTAGCGTGCTGTCCGGGTACGGGATAAAGGATCAGGATGGGGAGCTTCTTCTGAACGTTGAGCAGGATGATTTTGGGAATGCTTTTTATAGCTATGTGCAGGGTCTGATCCGGATTACTGATGTTACCTATTTAACCCGGGAGCGCGTGCGGTCATCATTCATGGATGATTTTAAGAATTTTGTGCATGAAAATGTCGATCCTGAAAGGGTTAAGTTTAATTATACGGATCCTTCTCATGATGCGGATGGCAAGTATCCGGTTGACTGCAGAGTCAATGGCATGGCCAAACCGTTGTTTATTTTTGGTATTTCAAACGAAGACAAGTGCCGTGATGTGACGATTTCTTT
>CAILXE010000149.1 GCA_903838095.1 uncultured Chlorobiaceae bacterium | reverse complement strand
TCTAACCTTCATCTATTATTTTTCAAAGGATTTGAACATGAAATATACAAAAACGCCGCTTAACCATGGTTATGCCAACCAGATTCTGACCATCGATTTAGGAACAGGCAAGATTAATCCGCAGCCGCTGGATCTGCAGATTCGGGATTTTTTCATTGGCGGTAGAGGATTGGGCCTCTATCTGCTGCACAAAAAAGTTAATGCCAAAACAACCGCCCATGATCCGGAAAATCCGCTGATCTTTGCACCGGGGCCGCTTGGGGGAATTCCGCAATTTCCGGGAACCAGCAAATGCATGGCTATTTCACTATCGCCTCTAACACACATTCCGGGTGTCTCTAATTTTGGCGGCCATTTCGGCGCATACCTGAAATACGCGGGATTTGATGCGCTGCAGATCACAGGCATTGCCGAAAAAAATACCATGATTGTGATCGATAGTTTTGAAAATGAGATAACAATAACAAAAGCTCCGGTAATGAATCAGGTTTTCGATCTGGAGAAAGCTATTGTTGATCAGTTTCTTCAGACTGGTCGTGAAAAGAAAGATATCGTCTTTTTGACCACAGGAGTTGGCGCGGCCAATACTACCTACGGTTGCATCAATAGCCATTATTACGATGCCGCAAAACCAGTGGATGGGGCAAAAGGCTTGTATAGGACAAAGCAGGCCGGACGCACGGGCTTAGGCACTGTCATGATGCACAAGAACATTCGGGCAATTGTTGTGTTGGCTGGTTATCCTCATGGCGATAATCCTTATGGTGCTGCGGATTGGGAGAAAGTGAAGCAAGCAGGAACAAAACTTCACAAGATAGTCAAGGATGTTGACCCGCAATCACTCCAGATGTATCGCAAAGGTTCAGCCGGATTGATCACTTTTATGAATAAGGAAGATTATCAATCTTTGCCTGTGAACAATTATCAGTACGGTTCTCACCCGGAGGCCGGGAAAATTTGTGGAAAAACTTATGCCGAACGTCTTTTTGATCACCGGGGCATGGATGGTTGCTTCCCCGGGTGCAATTTGCGATGCACCAAAGGGGGCTGGGTAACGCTGGCATCCGGCGAACATAAAGGGCGCAAAGTTTGGGTGGATGGCCCCGAGTATGAAACCGCAGCCGGTTTTGGCTCCAACCTTGGCATGTGGAACCCGGAATTTATCATGGAAGCTAACTGGCATTGTGACAATTACGGAATAGATACAATCACCACAGCCGTGACCATGGCCTTCCTGATGGAATGCTATCAGCGCGAGTACCTGGTCAAGGAAGATACCGATGGCTTTGCGCTTACTTGGGGTGATGAGCAGGCGGCATTCTCTTTTATTCACCAGATTGCCCGCTCCGAAACCCGGTTAGCAAAAGTAACGGGCTTGGGCATGATTGAACTCATCGATTGGATCGCGAATACTTACGAGGCAAGAACCGGCAAAGGCAATTCCAAAAGTCAAATTGCCCAGTTTGCCATGCACACTAAGGGGCTGCCATTTTCTCTTTACCGAACGCATAGGTCTCTGTCTATGCAGGCATCTTACGCGGCCGCAAGCGACATTGGCGCTCATCATGCAGCGGCCTGGCTTATTAAGGTGGACTTGCTGGGAGCGTTTACAACCCTGGAAGCCAGAGCACAGGCTTTAATCACTTATCCACGTGTGCGTCTGGGCAATGACAATCTGGGTTTATGCAAGCTGCCGTGGGTGGATGTGTTCAATCCCGATTCCGGTAATCGTAAAAATACAGATATCTACATCAATCCCGCCTCTCAGGAAATCTACGCGGATTTCTATAACGGCATGTTGGGTACTAATATGACCTGGGAGAAGATATTCGAGCAGACCGACCGGGATATCAATTTGCAACGGGTTATGAATATTATGGTCTATGATAAGTCAACAGGCGAGCATGATTGGATTCCAGATAGGGCGATAGGCCCCACGGAGGATAGCCTCTATGAAAGAGAAAAAGATTATAACGATCAGCAGCTAAGCAACATTCTGAGTAAGACGCTTACGGAGATTTCCAAAATGAAAACCGTAGAAAAGCGGGAAATCCTGATGAAACATAGAAAAGGAGAATTAAGAAAATTAATTG
>CAILXE010000148.1 GCA_903838095.1 uncultured Chlorobiaceae bacterium | reverse complement strand
CTTGACAGAAGCTCACAAACCCTCTCCGGCGGTGAAGCGCAGCGCATCCGACTGGCCTCGCAGCTTGGCTCACAACTCAGCGGCGTACTCTATGTGCTCGACGAACCGAGTATCGGACTGCACCAGCGCGACAACCACAAGCTCATCACCTCCCTGAAACGGCTCCGCGACCTGGGCAATACTGTTCTCGTTGTTGAGCACGACAAGGACACCATGCTTGAAGCAGACGAAATTATTGATCTTGGGCCTGGGGCGGGAGAGTACGGAGGCGAAATTGTAGCCCAGGGGACAGCAAACGCTCTTGACCCGAATTCACTGACCGCTGAATATCTCTCTGGAAACCGGCAAGTCGCCTTCAAGGGTGAGCGGAACGCAACAGATGAAACACCACAACTCCTGAAACTGAAAGGATGCAAGGGAAACAACCTCAAGAATATTGACATCACCATCCCGCTTCGTTCACTTGTCAGCATTACCGGAGTGAGTGGCTCAGGCAAATCGACCATCATCAACGAAACGCTTTTCCCGATTCTGGCCCGCTACTTCTATCGCTCAAAACTGCTCACCTATCCTTATGACAGCATAGAAGGAATCCAGCATATCGACAAAGTGGTGAATGTCGACCAGTCACCAATTGGGCGCACGCCCCGATCCAATCCGGCCACTTACACCGGGGCATTCACCTTTATCCGCGATTTTTTCACTCGCCTGCCCGAAGCACAAATCAGGGGATACAAAGCCGGACGTTTCAGCTTCAACGTCAAAGGCGGACGATGTGAAGTGTGCCAGGGCGCCGGAACCCGGAAAATCGAAATGAACTTTCTTCCTGACGTTTATGTCCGATGCGAAAACTGCAAAGGTGAGCGCTACAACCGCGAAACACTGCTCGTCAAATACAGGGGAAAATCAATTGCTGACGTTCTGGAGATGACCATCACTGAGGCGACAGAGTTTTTTGTGGACTTTCCAAGAATCCTCAGAATTCTCAAAACCATGCAGAGTGTCGGGCTTGGCTACCTCAAGCTTGGCCAGCCATCGCCCATGCTTTCGGGAGGAGAAGCGCAGCGCATCAAGCTCTCCGCTGAACTGGCAAAAATACAGACCGGCAAGACGCTCTATATTCTTGATGAACCAACCACAGGCCTGCATTTTCAGGATATCCAGCACTTGCTCGAAGTGCTCCGCAAGCTTGTTGACAAAGGCAACAGCGTCATTATCATCGAGCACAACCTTGACATTATCAAAAACAGCGACTGGATTATCGACATTGGACCGGAAGGGGGCCACGAAGGAGGAGAGGTCATTGCTGAAGGAACTCCTGAAACGGTTGCGCGTATGGAACACTCCTATACCGGAAATTTTTTGAAAACAGAGTTGGGCATCGTATGATCTCAGAGAAACTCTTCGTAATAATCAAGATCTTTATGGAAGGTCTCTTCAAGGGCGCTGAGCGACAGAAAGGCGACTGTAATGCAGAGCCCTCCAACCAGCAATGCCCCTGATTCCATTCCAAACATGCCACGGAAAAACTGAAACAGCATGGTAATGGGCACAACCATACCACGAACGAGATTGGGCACGGTGGTAGCAACGGTAGCGCGAAGATTGGTGCCAAACTGTTCGGCTGCAACAGTGACAAAAATAGCCCAGTAACCACCGGCAAAACCAAGGAGTGCACAAACCATATAAAAGAATTGCGGACTTTGGCGCCCTTGCAGAAAATAGAGCGCAATTGATCCAACGGTAAGCAGCATAAACAGCAGAATAACCTTTTTCCGGCTCTTCAAAAGCTGGCTCAGCAGGCCACTTGAAAGATCGCCAAAGACCAGACCAAGATAACAGTACATCACCGCATTACCCGCAGAAACCGGCCCGGTAATTCCAAGTTCAGTGCCGAATTCAGGCGAAAAAGTAATCAGCACTCCAACCACAAACCAGATCGGGACTCCGATCATGATAGAGTTGACATAGCGGAAAAAACGATGACGGTCAGTAAACAGAGCCAACATATTGCCACGGCTCAAGCCGGTTTTTTGCTCCATAGCCTTAAACATACCTGACTCAGCAACTTTTAACCGCGCAACAAGCAGAAGAAGTCCAAGACCACCGCCAATAAAAAAGGCATTATGCCACTCATAGGTATTTGCTACCACATTGGCAAGAATAGCGCCCGACACTCCAATTGAAGCGACAAGCATCGTGCCGTATCCCCTTATCCGGGTATGCAACACCTCTGAAACAAGAGTAATGCCTGCTCCAAGCTCCCCGGCAAGACCAACTCCGGCAATAAAACGCAATACCGCATACGCCGGAAGCGAAGAGACAAAACCATTGGCAATGTTGGCAAGAGAGTAGAGCAAAATAGAGGCAAACATGATTTTCAGACGCCCCTTTTTGTCACCAAGCCAGCCCCAGAGAATGCCGCCAACCAGCATACCGACCATCTGCATATTAAGCAGAAAAACACCGTAATCAATCAGCTCCTTTCCGGAAAGACCAAACGATTTCAGACTCGGTACTCTGACGATGCTGAACAGCACCAGATCATAGATGTCAACAAAATAACCCAGAGCGGCGACAATCACCGGCAAACTGAAAATCTCACGAACCGATGCAGACTTGTTCTGATGCACAAAACCCTCCATAGCATTATATGATCCAATGAAAACCCCTGCCGCCAGCGGCGAGGTATCTATTTTTAGAAGCGTATGAACAATACTTTCACCGCAAGAGATGGAAAATTAAACTCTCTTGCCCGGCTCCATCACCCTTGTTACATCCAGAAAATCACAAGTGGAGGAAATGCTTTACAATGGGATCTGTTTCCTGATACGTCGCATTGCTGACGCGAGGGTCAATGGCCCCCTTGATCGGCATGAGTAAATCAGAAAAAATACTGACTTCAACGCCCTGCATGATGGTATCAAAAAAAACCACAAGCCGGGCCTCTCGTCCCTGTTTTACCACCACACCTTCCAAATCCTTGAATGGACCGGCAAGAACCCTGACCTTTTGACCCGCAGGCAATGAAGAGACGGTTCCGGTGACAGCATCAGGCTCCCTGACCAGTTTTTTAAGCCATTCAATATCTTTCTTTCCAATGACCGACGGGTTTCTTCCAATCCCGATAAACTTGACAACACCTTCCGTATCGAGCACATTGATATTATCTTTGCGCAGTTCAATATTGACAAAGACATACCCCCTGAACAAGGGCTCTGATACCTTTTTCTTTCTGTCGCTCCATTGCTTCCACGTCTCAAGCAGTGGAAGAAAACTCACAATCTCCTGTTCAAGCAACATCTGATGCACTTTTTTTTCATACCGGGAGCGAACATAGACAGCATACCACTGCAAAGCTTCAACTTCACGCATTCGACAAAAAAATATTAGAGCGTTGTAAAACACGACAAGCCATGCCAGACCAATAGCATGACCATTATTCAACACAAAGGTAACAACTGTGCATTATTTTGCAAATACCCCGCGAACCCAATAATAGAGCCATCCAATGATCTCATGCAAAGCATTTTCTGACTGCGCAAGGGCCTCTGCGCTCGGCAAAAAACGTAATACCGTAAACCCGGAGTTCGGAGACACTCGATAATCCACCCGAAACGGCACAACCTCAAACCCTTCATGTTCAAATAACATAGTGGCCCTGCGCGCATGAAACGCACTGGTGACCAGAATAATTCGTTTACGTCCAAGCAGCTTCAATGCCGCCTCTGCTTCGTCAGCAGTATTGGAAACCCTGGCGGTCAGGCGAATCGCTCTCTGGGGAACCCCAAGCAGCGCTGCCCTTTTGGCCAGCAGCTCACCTTCAGGTATCGCCTCTTTTTCCCAGGGCATCTGCCCCCTGGTAAACACAATCACCGGCGCTTTTCCTGCCTTGAAAAGGTCGATACCACCTTCAAAACGATCAACAGCATCATTCCATTCCCCTAACGGCGCTCCATTAACCTGACGAACCATGCCACTCAAAACAACAATAGCATCAGCTTTACTGACTGAACTCACGCGAACACGCTCAGTACCACCCTCAACAAAACGCATCAAGCCGTCACACACCACTGGCATACTGAAAACCAAAAGAATAAGCGCAGCATACAAGAATAATAACCTTTTACGAAAAACCAGACCCGCCAGCAGAAACAAAAGAGTAATGCCAAGCGGCATAACAAATATCGGAAGAATTTTATTAACCAAAAGCATGATCGATTCTACGTTTTATTTTGCGAGGAGAAAAGGAACTACTCAGCATCCTGTCTCTATGCCCGGCCTGTTGTTATCAAGGTTATGATCGCTGCAAAAACGATCAATGAGACGGAGAAACTGACGGCCATAGCGTTCGAGCTTAACTTCACCGACTCCGGAAACAGTGAGCATGGTTTCGGCAGTCCGGGGAAAGTTAGCTGCCATATCATGAAGTGTGCGATCCGAGAAAACCACGTAAGGTGGAATGCCCTGTTCATCGGCTATCTGTTTGCGAAGTATTCTGAGCAGATCAAAGAGTTTTTGATTGTACGGAGTGGACGCCACGTCTGATTTTGCTCTGTGCGATGTTGTTTTTTTCTTTTCCTGAACCCTGACAATTTGAATGCGAACCTCTCCCTTCAACAGTTGAATTGCCTTTGGAAGCAGAAAAAGGGTTGGATAGAGCCCCTCAGATTTCTCGATGACTTTTTGTGCAAGCAGTTCATCAATGAGCTGACGCCAGTATCTTTTTTCATGCTCTTTGCCAACACCGTAGGTCTTGAGACGATCGTGGCCAAAATCACGAATTTTTTTACTCTCACTTCCGGTGACAATATCAACAATATGCATGGCGCCGAACCTCTCTTCGGTACGAACCATGGCTGAAAGCAGCATTTGTGCTTCGCGGGTACAATCAACCACTTCGCGGGTGCCAAGACAGATATCGCAGGAGTTGCAGTTTTCGTGCGGATAGCTCTCCCCAAAATAGTCGAGCAGAGTCTTGCGCCTGCAGACTGAGTTGCTGGCGAAAGCAATCACCTTTGTCAGTGCCCCGAGCGCCCTGGCTCGTTCAGTCTCATCAAGCATTGCATCGACAAAAAACCTGACTTTTGGGATATCGCCCTGAGCAAAAAGCAGCGTGCATTGCGCTGGTTCACCATCACGACCTGCACGACCCGTTTCCTGATAATAGTTCTCAATGCTTTTTGGCAGGTCAGCATGAATCACAAACCGGATGTTGGATTTGTCGATGCCCATACCAAAGGCAATGGTGGCGACGATAACATCGACTTCATCACGAATAAAGGAATCCTGGTTGTGTTTGCGTTCGGCATCACTGAGCCCTGCGTGGTAAGGAAGAACCCGATACCCTTTTGCCTGAAGCATCGCCGCCGTATCATTAACGTTTTTGCGGCTGGTGCGGTAGATAATGCCAGCCTTGCCTTTATTGCCTTTAAGCAGTTGAACAAGCTGCGCTTCCGGATTATCCTTGAAACGAACGTCATAGGAAAGGTTAGGGCGGTCAAAGGAAGCCCTGACGACCAGCGGGTTACGCAACGCAAGTTTTTCAAGAATATCCTGCTGCACCCGGTTCGTCGCCGTTGCGGTAAATGCAGCAACCGGAATGTCAGAAAATATGGTGACAAGGGCTGAGAGTGAAAGATAGTCAGGACGAAAGTCATGCCCCCACTCCGAAATACAGTGAGCTTCATCGATGACTGCCATACTGATCTTCACTCT
>CAILXE010000147.1 GCA_903838095.1 uncultured Chlorobiaceae bacterium | reverse complement strand
TATCAACGGCAACACGAGAACTACTATCAAAAACCTGAATATCCTGTTCACCCATTTGGTGAGCCCTCCTGACAGTATAATATCTACTATGTCAGTATGTTACACCATTTATGCGAGGTCAACAGCCGTTTTTAGGATAATTCTTTTTTCTTCGTGCCTTTGTGCCTCCGTGTGAGTAAGATGCGATTCATTTTTTGACCTGAGAAATTATAAATAACGGAAATTGATATGATCAAATTGGATTTTGCCATAAAAACAGGAAGCCCCCTGAAGATATTGTGTCTGGGTGCTCACAGTGACGACATTGAGATCGGCTGTGGAGGCACAATCTTAAGGCTTTTGTCAGAATATGATGATGTCGAAGTACGCTGGGTTGTTTTCGGATCAAGCGGGCAACGAGACAATGAAGCGGTTGAAAGTGCGAATAAATTCCTGGAGGCCGCACATAAGAAAGCAATTATTGTAAAGAATTTTAAGGACGGGTTTTTCCCTTATAATGGGGCAGAGATAAAAAAATATTTTGAGGAACTAAAAAAGAGTATATCTCCTGACGTTATATTTACCCATTACCAGTATGATCTTCATCAGGATCATAGGCTGATTTCAGAACTAACCTGGAATACCTACAGAGATCATCTTATTCTCGAATACGAGATCATGAAATATGACAGTGATCTCGGAAACCCGAATTTTTTTGTTACCCTTGATCAAAGTATCTGCCGCAGAAAAATTGAGCTGATTTTAGCGTCTTTTAAGTCACAGGCACAGCACCAATGGTTTAGTGAGGATGCTTTTTTAGCACTGCTTAGACTGAGAGGTGTTCAAATTAATTCCCCTGAAAACTATGCTGAGGGTTTTTATTGTCGTAAAGTGAGAGTCTGATTTTGTTTTTATGGGGATAGCATGAAGGATTTGAAGGAAAAGGCAATTCGCGGTGGATTTGCAAAACTTTGCGGTCAAGGAGTGAGTTTTGCAATTTCCTTAGTCTCAATGGCTGTTTTGGGCCGACTACTGGACCCAAAGGACTTCGGACTTGTTGCTATGGTTACAGCCGTCTCAGGGATCTATGGTATTTTACTGTATGGTGGCATATCGTCGGCTACTGTCCAAAAAGCTAATATCACCAACGAGCAGATATCAACATTATTTTGGATAAACATGCTGATGGGATCTCTACTTGGTTTACTGCTAATTGTAACGGCGCCATTTCTTGTTACCTTTTATCATGAACCTCGCCTCTTTTGGGTCGCAGTAGTTGTGGCGGGAGGATTCCTTGTTAGCGCTGCAGGGTTACAGCATTCTGCACTTCTTCAACGTGAATTACGCTTTGTCACATTGACCGTGATTGAAATTATTACACAACTGGGGAGTGTTGCCGTCGCAATTGGCATGGCTATGGCTGGCTTTGGTTATTGGGCACTTGTCGCTTCGACAATCGTTAACGCATCTACAAGAACAATCTGTTCGTGGATTGCTGCTGCCTGGGTACCTGGTCTTCCTGGCAGAGGTTCTGGGGTGCGTTCCATGCTCCGTTTTGGAGGAACGCTTACATTGAATGGTATCATTATGTATATTGCGTATAATTTTGAAAAGGTTCTTCTTGGGCGTTTTTGGGGAGCGGATGCCCTCGGTATGTATGGAAGGGCATTCAGTCTCATTAACATTCCTACTGAGAATATTCAATCGGCAATCGGAGGCGTCGCTTTTTCAGCACTATCCCGGCTCCAGCATGATCCTGTTCGCACAAAAAACTACTTCCTGAAGGGTTACTCTCTTGTGTTGTCACTAACAATTCCAATAACTATTTTCTGTGCCCTGAATTCAGATGATATAATCCTGATTCTCTTGGGACCAAAGTGGAGCGCCGCCGCTATTATTTTTCGCTTGCTGACCCCTACAATCCTGATATTTGGTATGATCAATCCATTTGGAGGGTTTCTTCAGGCAATCGGGTTGCAGGAGCGAAGTTTAAAAATAGCTATGGTCATTGCCCCTATGGTAATTTTGTCTTACTTAATTGGAATACCTTATGGTCCCAAAGGTGTGGCTATTTCCTATTCGGCAGTGATGGTATTGTGGCTGATTCCTCATTTAGCTTGGTGCATACACGGAACAATGATTTCTCTGCTGGATATTGTGAAAGCGATAAGCCATCCATTTCTTTCGGGTGTCGCATCAGCGATACCTGTGCTTGCTGTTCAACTTTTCTTTGGATATCTGTTGTCCCCTTTTTTAAGGCTTGTGCTGGGGGGCTGTTTCATG
>CAILXE010000146.1 GCA_903838095.1 uncultured Chlorobiaceae bacterium | reverse complement strand
GTTAAAGGGGATTTACCCCAATCTTTGTTAAAGAATCAGCTTATATCATGTCCGAGAAAGCGCACTATGGTTTGTTGAAAGGGAAGAAGGGAATCGTGTTTGGTCCGCTTGATGAGAGCAGTATTGGCTGGCAGATTGCGCTTCATGCCTACAGGGAGGGCGCAGAGATTGCTATCTCAAATGTTGCGGCCGCGCTGCGTTTCGGTAATATTGAAGAACTCTCGGTATTGTGCGGTAACGCCCCGATGATTGTTTGTGACGCATCAAAAAATGAGGATGTCGATAACTGTTTCAGGGAACTGAAGGAAAAAATTGGTTCAGTTGATTTTATTGTTCATTCCATCGGAATGTCTCAGAATATTCGCAAGCAGTTGCCCTATGAAGAGCTTAATTACGAGTGGTTTATCAAAACGCTTGATGTTTCGGCATTATCATTGCATCGTCTTGTCTCCTATGCCTTGAAAAACGAGGCAATCAATAAAGGCGGCAGCATCCTCTCTCTCTCCTATATTGCTTCACAGAGAAATTACTGGACATACTCCGATATGGGAGATGCGAAGTCACTGCTTGAATCTATTGTCCGCAGTTATGGGCCAAGGCTTGCCAGACACGATATTCGTATCAACACCATATCACAAAGTCCAACCTATACCAAGGCGGGAAGTGGTATTCCGGGGTTTGAGAAAATGTACGAATACAGTGATCTCATGTCTCCACTTGGAAATGCCTCTGCCGAGGAGTGTGCTGAATATGCCATGACGATACTCAGTGACCTTTCCCGCAAGGTTACCATGCAGAACCTTTTCCATGATGGTGGTTACAGCTCAATGGGCGCGACCATCCCCATGATCAAGCTTGCTCATGAGGTGCTTAACGATCAGGAGCTTGCTAAACGTGTTGGTCTTGATGAGTTTATGCCTTCCTGAATGATTTGCCCGGGGTGTAATGCTGTAGCCTGCTCTCCGGTTGTTAATGGACAACGTTAAACAGCTTTTCACATCATCGAACTCTGGTGGTTAACCCATCAGAGTTCGATGTGTTGACGTCCTTGCATGAGTTCGTCGGGGGGCTTTATCATAACATTTCTCTTTTAGTTTTTACCTTGATCGGGCGGTGCCTGATTTTGCGTTTTTTGTGGCAGTCTTTTTTGGAATCTCTTTTTCAATACATTTACAATATTTAAAACGACTATGGAGATGGTAAAAACAGCGAAAATTATTTACACCAAAATTGATGAGGCGCCAGCCCTTGCGACTTACTCTCTGCTTCCTGTTCTTCAGGCGTTTGCCAAAGGTACAGGGGTTGATTTTGAGCCGAAAGACATCTCTCTTGCCGGAAGAATTATTGCAAACTTTCCCGAAAATCTGAGCGAAAATCAGAAAATTCCGGATTATCTGGCTGAATTGGGTAAGCTTGCGCTGACCCCGGAAGCCAATATTATCAAATTACCAAATATCAGCGCATCAGTCCCACAGTTGAAGGCTGCCATTAAAGAGTTGCAGGATCATGGCTATAACATTCCTGATTATCCTGAGGCTCCCGCAAATGCAGTTGAAAAAGAGCTTCAGACTCGTTTTGCGAAAGTACTTGGAAGCGCCGTCAACCCTGTATTGCGCGAGGGAAATTCTGATCGGCGTGCACCTCTTTCGGTAAAAGCGTTTGCCGCCAAGAATCCACATAAAATGGGTGCATGGAGTGGCGACTCAAAATCACATGTTGCCTCAATGAGCGCCGGTGATTTTTATGGCAGTGAAAAGTCAGTTACTGTTGGTGAAGCAACCACTGTGACAATCGAGTTTGTTGACGGGAACGGCAAAGCCACAATTCTGAAGGATAAGACTCCGTTACTCGCAGGGGAGATTATTGACGCATCCGTCATGAGTGTCGGTGCTCTTCGCAAGTTTTTTGAAGATCAGATAGAAGATGCAAAACAAAAAGCTCTTTTGTTGTCATTGCACCTGAAGGCGACGATGATGAAAGTTTCTGATCCAATCATGTTTGGTCATGCTGTTACAGTTTTTTACAAGGATGTGTTCGAAAAACATGCCGCAACCATCAAGGAGCTCGGTGTTAATGTGAACAACGGACTTGGCGACCTGTATGCTAAAATTCAGAAGCTGCCGGATGCAAAAAGAGCAGAGATTGAAGCCGATATTCAGGCGGTTTATGCGACCCGTCCGGCATTGGCTATGGTTGATTCTGACAAGGGAATCACCAATCTGCATGTGCCGAACGATATCATTGTGGATGCTTCCATGCCTGTGGTCGTTCGCGATTCAGGTAAAATGTGGGGGCCGGATGGCAAGCTGCACGACACGAAGGCCATGATTCCTGATCGTTGTTATGCCTCAATGTACCAGGCCATTATCGAAGATTGTCAAACACATGGGGCGTTTAATCCTGCAACCATTGGAAGTGTGCCGAACGTTGGGCTTATGGCTCAGCAGGCTGAAGAGTACGGCTCGCATAACAAGACATTTACGGCTCCAGCCAACGGCACCGTCAGGGTTGTTGATACCGCCGGAAAAATAGTGCTTGAACAGAAAGTGGAAACCGGCGATATCTTCAGGATGTGTCAGGCCAAAGATGCTCCAATTCGCGACTGGGTCAAACTTGCTGTCAATCGGGCACGCATTACCGGCGCACCTGCCATTTTCTGGCTTGACCCACAAAGGGCTCATGATGCTGAGATTATCAAAAAAGTTACCCGGTATTTGACCGAGCATGATACCACCGGCCTGGATATTCGTATTCTCACTCCGGTCGAGGCCATGCGTTTCTCGCTGGAAAGAATCAGGGCAGGCAAAGATACTATTTCTGTAACCGGCAATGTCCTGCGCGACTATCTGACCGATCTCTTTCCGATTATTGAGCTTGGAACAAGCGCCAAGATGCTTTCTGTCGTGCCTCTCATGAATGGTGGAGGTCTTTTTGAGACAGGAGCGGGTGGTTCAGCGCCAAAACATGTTCAGCAGTTCCAGAAAGAGGGCTATCTGAGATGGGACTCGCTGGGAGAATTTTCAGCAATTGCCGCTTCTCTCGATCACCTGTCCCGTGCCTTCAACAATGACAAGGCGGCGGTTCTTGGCGAGACACTTGACCAGGCTATTGGCAAGTTTCTCGATAACGACAAGTCTCCTGCCCGTAAAGTCGGTCAGATTGATAACCGGGGAAGCCATTTTTACCTTGCACTCTACTGGTCTCAGGCGCTTGCTGCCCAGAATAAGGATCAGGAGTTGCAGGTACGTTTTGCCAAAGTTGCCCAACAGCTTGCAGAGAATGAATCACAAATCAACACAGAGCTGATTGCCGCACAGGGCAAGCCCGTGGATATGGGCGGTTATTATAATCCTGATGAAGCATTGACGACAAAGGCAATGCGCCCGAGTGCAACGCTGAATGCCATTATTGACGCTTTTTGATGCTCTCAAAGGATTTATGAATTCGACAAAAGCCCGGATGTTACTCCGGGCTTTTGTGTTTCGCTCCGATTTTTTGATACTCACTGGACGTGAGGGAGAAGCTCCATTCTGGCAGCACAGCGTTAGCGTTATCCGATGGCGTAGAGCGCGAGCGCATCCATAATTTCTCCCGCCCAGAATCCATTAAATGAATGGCTGAATGGGTTCCCGGCAAATGAACCGGCCATGTCTCCCGTGGTCACCTGCGAGTTTATCAGCATGGTATAAAGCCTTGCAATAACACGGCCAACTTTTTGTGGATTTGCTCCTGCCTTTTTGCAGAAAAGCGCACCTTTAAGCGCAAGTGCAATAAAATGAGCTTCTTTATAATTTGCGATCGGAGCCACTCCTTCATTGAACGTAACAGGAATAGATGACGCAGTGGGGTGGGCAGTTAGCCAGGTGTCAAGCCATCCAAGAAAAGCTGTACAGACCGTTGCTGCGCTGGTCACGGCAAGGTTGTTTGTTTTTGAGATGGCACATTGCTGCCAGAAGTCTGCAACTGCGGCAAAAGGACGATACTGAAAGCCGCCCCAGAAGGTGTTTGGATCCGGACCTGCCCATGAAAAGGTGTTGATGGCAACTCCCTGCATATAACCGTCATAATGGTAAACCGGAGTAAATGGACCGGTGATTCCGGTGCTTTTGGCATAAGCCGCCTGAGCGTCAAGCAAAAGTTGCAGCATATTTGCAGCAGCAGTGTAATCCTTCATGAAATGCCAGGGAAGCGGATCCTGATATCCGGCATAATACGGGCCCTGAAAAATTGGCACCGGTCGAACTGAGATATTCGGGCCTTTGTTGCTGAACTCAAATGGCATGGCTCCCTTATAGGCAATAATTTTTTGAGGAGAGGTGATCATTTGAAATTCCCTGAACATCGAAGTTTTTGCGTTTAACCATTTTGTTTTGAACTCGGCTGTTTCAAGCCGGGACAACAGGTCAAAGGTTTCAATAAACCAGTGCAGCGAATCACCGGCAGTCGCAAATTCTTTCGGTCGCAATTTTCTCCATGGGCCACACTCATAAGCTTCTCCATAAGCAATGAGTTCCGATTCATGTCCCTTCTCCTTTGAGTTGAATGCAGCCCCTCCATTGACAATCCAGTGAGAGCGCCATGGTATGGTTGCAGAAGGAAGAGTTCCAAAAAAGAAATACTTGACAAGCGCATCCGCAAAAGTTCGTGCAACAGTCAGATAGTGGTTGTCTTTCGTTGCCTGATATGCCCTGATATATCCGCGAATCATCATCACCTGGCTTTCGGATGTACTGGCTCTGCACTGGTAATAGCCATCCCGTCCGGACTCTTCATCCATGTTATTGCAGATAAGGCCTTCCGGTGTTTTAATGTAATCTCCTGTGCGCGCAGTCCAGCGCTGGATAAAAGCATCAAGTCTGGCAATTGGTGTCGTCATGGTTTCTCCGGTCATTTGGTGTTCTTGATGGCCTGTTTTCGTATCATGAATCTAATTATTATAGATGGTTTAAGCTACGGTGAGGGGAGGCAAATATGATAGTTCATTGTGCGCTCGAATTGTGTAACTTCCCGCACAGTCAGTTTTACGTAACACAAGAGGTCACAAGATAAATGTATGGCACAGAAAACCCTGAACGTCATGTTCATTGGCGATGTTGTCGGCACTCCGGGCTTGCAGATGGTAGGCAGGATGCTGAAAAGTTTTATCAGCAAATATCATGTTGATTTTGTTGTCTGTAATGGTGAAAACGCTCATCATGGCAAGGGGCTCAGTCTTGAAGCGCTGAACCAGCTTCTTGAAGCGGGGGTTAATGTGGTGACTGGTGGCAATCATACCTGGAGTAACTTCAATTTTTTTGATACCCTGAAAACGCATCCCCAGGTGTTGCGTCCGCTCAACTATCCCAAAGGGACGTATGGCAAGGGTTATGGTATTTACAAATTGCCCAACGGACTTGGCGATATCGCCGTGGTCAATCTGCAGGGCAGAACGTTCATGTACTCTATTGATTGTCCCTTCAGAACGGCGGATTGGGTGATCAAGCAGATCAAGGAGCAGGGAAAAGATAGTGTCAAATTTATTTTTGTTGACATCCATGCTGAAGCGACAGCAGAAAAAATTGCTCTTGGCTGGTACCTTGACGGCAAGGTTTCTGCCGTTATTGGAACCCACACCCATGTGCCGACCGCAGATGAGCGTATTCTTCCGAAAGGGACTGGTTACTGCACCGATGCAGGCATGACCGGACCACATCAGTCCGTCATTGGCATGCAGATCAAGTCGGCAACCGATCGGATGCTTTATCAGACTCCGCACAAGTATGAATGCGCAGAGGATGATGTCCATTTTTCTGCTGTGCTGCTGTCACTTGATGTCTCCAGCGGCAAAACCGTTGGTATCGAACGGCTATTTTATCCCCAGTTCGATCGTGGAGAGATAAAATAATCAGCAAAAAAGCCTCCTGTACAGGGAGGCTTTTTTGCTGGAGATGCACTGACCCAATACTTTGCTATCGTATTCCCTGCTCAAATTCTTCTGCAACAATCACGTCATCGACACTGCCGATATAGAGCGGTGTGCGCTGATGGAGTTCAAGTGGCTGAATATCGAGGATGCGATCCCGGCCGTTTGTTGCCCGTCCGCCAGCCTGTTCACAGATAAAGGCAAGAGGGTTGGCTTCGTACATGAGACGAAGTTTTCCCGTGGCGTGCTTTGTGGTTGGCGGATAGACAAAGACACCGCCGGTCAGAAGGTTGCGGTGAAAATCGGCTACCAGCGATCCGATGTAACGGGTGCTGTAGGGGCGGTTTGTTTCCGGGTCTTCTTCCTTGATGTAATCGAGATATCTCTTTGTTCCCTCATTGAACTGCGCGTAAGAGCCCTCATTGATCGAATAATACTTGCCTGTTTTTGGCGTGATGATATTTTCGTGGGAAAGAAGAAACTCCCCGATTGTCGGGTCGTAGGTAAAGCCATGAACGCCGTGACCGGTCGTATAAACCATGACAACCGATGAGCCGTAAATGACATAACCGGCAGCAACCTGCTCGTAGCCATGCTGCAGGCAGTCGGCAAGGTTTGCTTTACTTGGATCGTCACCTTTGAGCTTGTAGATCGAGAAAATAGTGCCGACGCTGACGTTCACATCAATATTTGAGGAACCATCCAGAGGATCAAAGAGAAGAGCATAGTTGCCAGTTTCGTTTTTCGGTGGAATAATGATTCCCTCGTTCTCTTCTGAGCCCATGATGGCAAACCGCCCATGCTGGCCGATGGCGGAGATGATTTTTTCATTGGCGAAAATATCAAGTTTTTTGACCTCTTCACCCTGAACATTGGTAGTTCCTGTATAACCGAGAATGTCGACAAGTCCTGCCCGTACAACCTCTTTTCTTACCAGTTTCGCGGCAAAGGCTACGTCGTTGAGAAGATCAGTAAGTTCTCCATGTGCTTCCGGGAAAAATTTCTGCTGTTCAAGAATGTGGCGTTCAATAGTGATCAAATTGCTCATGCTCTGTGTTCCCGATGGTTAGTGTGTTGATTGACATGATGGCTGAAGCGTAAATGTTTTGATTCTCAATGTAAGAAATATTCGGGCTATCTTTATAACTCTGAAATGTCTCATTTATGTCTGAATGTTTGAATGTTTTTTGTCTGAAAATGGCCAGGTGTTGCCTACATTGACACATTTTCATTACGTGTTAATTTTTCATGAAACGATTTCGCTGGAATATCCTTTCTCCTGATGAGCAGCTTGTTCTTGCTCTTTCTGAGGCGATCAATGTCAGTCTGCCTGTTGCAAGAGCCTTGTGCAACCGTAGCATCTTTTCCTTTGATGAAGCAAAGCAATATTTTCGTACGTCAATTCTCAGTCTTCCATCCCCGTTTCTTTTTCAGGATATGCCTCAAGCGGTTGATCGTGTTTTGAACGCAATCCGGAAACAAGAAAAAATAATGCTTTATGGTGATTATGATGTTGACGGTACAACGGGCACAGCGCTCCTCCTGCTTTTTCTCAGAGAGCAGGGCGCGGAACCATCCTACTATATCAATGATCGTTTTGCCGAGGGCTATGGCTTGTCGATGGAAGGAATTGACTCGGCCATTGAACGCAATATTTCTCTTCTCATTACTGTTGATTGCGGTATAAGGGAGAATGATGCGATCAGGCGCTGTCAGGAATCCGGTATTGATGTGATTGTCTGTGACCATCATGAGTCGGATGAGCTTCCCCCGGCGTATGCTATTTTGAATCCAAAAGTTCCGGGTTCCACTTACCCGTTCAGGGAGTTATGCGGTTGTGGTGTGGCTTTCAAGTTTATTCATGCCATTGCGGAGAAGATGAATCTTGATGCCGAGAGCTGGCAGAAGTATCTTGATTTTGTCGCTATTGCCACCGCCGCCGATATGGTTTCGCTAGAACATGAAAACCGTACACTGGTTCGGGAAGGATTACAGCGAATGCGAACCAACCCCAGAGCCAATATCAAGGCGATGTTTGCTCTCATGAACGTTGTTCCTGCTGACGTCGGCATGTTTCAGCTTGCTTTCGGGATTGCTCCTCGCATCAATGCTGCCGGCAGAATGCACTCCGCTCACCTTGCCGTGGAGTGGCTTCTTTCGGACTCATCAGCCGATTCACGACGGCATGCTGAGGAGCTTGATCGAATTAATGTGCAGCGACGTGAGCTTGATGCCGATATTATGGCGAAAGCTGAAAAGATGCTTGATAACCATTTTGCCTCCTGGAGCTCTTCGATTGTGCTTTATGATGAGTCATGGCATCTTGGAGTACTTGGCATTGTCGCCTCAAAGATGATTGAAAAACATTATTTGCCGACAGTTATCCTTGGTGGTATGAACGGGCTCGTCAGGGGTTCAGTGAGAAGCGTTGAAGGGCTCGATATCCATGCGGTATTACAGGAGTGCAGTGAATATCTTGAACAGTTCGGAGGGCATCACCAGGCAGCAGGTCTCACGCTTCGTCCGGAAAACTATGCAGGATTCCGAAAAAAGTTCAACGAGGTTTGTGCCGACCTTCTTTCAATGACACAACGCCAGAAAGAGCTTGTTGTTGATTCAGAGCTTGCCCTTGAGGATATCACCTCTAAATTCATCAACGTGCTTGAGCAGTTTTCGCCCTACGGTTATGGTAATCGTGAGCCGCATTTTGTGTCGGAAAATCTTGTCATGACTGGTCAGCCAAAACTGCTGAAGGAGAGGCATGTCAAGTTTTCTGTCAGGGACAAGAATGGACGGCTTTTCGATGTTATTGGCTTTGATCGCCCGGATATTTATGCTGAGCTTGCGTCAGTTCCCCGTCCCGTTTTTTCCATGGTTTATTCAGTAGAAAAAAGGATATGGAATCACCGGGAGCAGTGGCAGATGAAGCTGAAGGATCTTGAGCTGTGTAAACGTTCCTAACTTTCGGTGACGCTTTTTTCATGTCGAATTCTTGTCAGTATTCCCGCCAGAGAGGAGATTGCGGAAATGCCGAAGAATATGAGCGAAAGCGCCACGCCCGGATTGGTTTCAAGCTGGATAAAATTCAGCAGATAATAGAAGGTGACCTCTCTGGCCCCAGCCCCACCGATAGTGATCGGCAAAATGGTCGCCACTGTTGACATCAGGAATATTGCCAGATAGTCGATATGGTTTGCTTGCACTGAGATGGCCAAAAGGATAAAAAAGGCGGCGATGACCTGGGTAATCTGTACCAGCATCGATTCAAGCGCGACTATGGGAAATATCCCGATAAACTGTTGGTAGAACAGTTTGTTCAGCAGCAATGCAAGAGGATAGATTGCGGCAAGCACTGCCCACGCCCAGGGAACCAGATTGGGGAGTTTCAATGCAAAGGTGCTGGGCAGCAGCAACGTGACTGAGAGAAAAACAAGGGCAACAATGCCGCATATTCTGTCCCACAAGACTGCATGAAAGACATTGATCATCTTCATGCCATGGTTTTTCTGCAACACATATATTTTGTAACCATCACCGCCAACGCCTCCCGGAAGAAACAGATTATAGAACATTCCGAGATAGTAAAGCTTGATGTTATACATTGGCGAAAGTTCAATGCCAATGGCCCTGAAAAAACGGTTCAGGCGTATCGCATTGAAAAGCTTGGAGATATTGAAAAAGATAAGGGAAAGCAAAAGATACCACAGATTGGCGCTTCGAATGATGTCAAGCAGTTTGGCAACATCGGTTTTTCTCAGGACCAGATAAAGAGCAAGAGCAGTGACAAGAATCTGGAGAAGAGGCTTCAGCAGCTTTTTGAGATTGAATTTACTGTTTCCCAATGATCTTCTTGATGATATAGGGTTTCTTGTTCTGAGATTCGTAATAGGTGCGCATGATGAATTCAGCAATGAATCCGGTCGTGATCAACTGAATGCCGATAAAGGTCATGATAATGCCCAGAGAGAGCAATGGACGTCCTCCAATCTGTTCTCCCAGGATTTTCAGCGCAAGCAGGTAAAGGTTCAGGGCAATACCGATAAAGAGAGAGAGAAACCCGAGAGTGCCGAAGAGATGCATCGGCTTCTGGCTGTATTTCTGGAAAAAAAGCATAAAAAGCAGGTCACTCAGCACTTTGAAGGTGCGTCCGATACCATATTTCGATGTGCCGAATTTTCTTGGGTGATGCCGGACATCAACCTCCTCCATTGTCGCGCCGTAGAGTTGCACAAGCACCGGTATAAAACGGTGCAGTTCACCATAAAGGCCGAGATTTTTTGCCACATCTTTTTTGAAGACCTTCAGGGTGCAGCCATAATCGTGGATGTGAACATTGGTCAGATTTCTGATCAGCGCATTGGCTATTTTGCTGGGAATTTTTCTCAGAATCATGCCGTCCTGCCGTCCAGCTCTTCTTCCTGCCACAACATCCAGATCGTGGTCATAAAGGTACTGCATCATCATCGGAATATCCGAAGGATCATTCTGCAGGTCGCCGTCCATAGTCGCGATAAGTTCGCCAGTCGCATGATCAATGCCGGCGGCCATTGCCGTTGTCTGCCCGTAATTTTTGTTCAGTACAACAAGGTGTGCGTTGTCGGGCGCATATCTCTGAATAGCGGCTACGGTGCCGTCCGTTGAGCCGTCGTCAACCAGAACAATCTCATGCTCAACCTTGGCAAGTGATATGGCGAGAGCAGCAAACAGGGGTTTGATGCTCTCAGCTTCATTCATGACCGGTATAACGACCGAAAGCTTCATGATATCAGGGGGTCATTGTCCAAGTTTTGCCATTACAATGCCGTATTTGCTGTAGAGTATGGCTGGATGATTGAGTTTCTCAAGTTGTTTGACCGTTGTCAGAACAATCTCGCCCGGTTCAGGACGCCGTTTTTCAACAAATGACTCTGAATATACTAAAAAAGAGGGGTTATAGC
>CAILXE010000145.1 GCA_903838095.1 uncultured Chlorobiaceae bacterium | reverse complement strand
CGCTAACACTATAATATTTATAAAGATATATCATTTAAGATTAAATAGAGGTGCCCTAATGTTTATGTTGATGTAACGAATCATGAGATTATCTGTCTTCGTGATATTGATGCGAATGAAGAGGTCGCTTTTTTTTATCCTTCGACTGAATGGGCTATGGAGCAGGGTTTTAATTGCGGGTGCAGCAGCGCGAACTGTTTAGGCGAAATTAAAGGAGCGATGTATTTGAACAGGAATTTGCTGCCTCGTTATAAATTCACACCACATATAATGGAAAAACTTCATGAGCAGGTATCGGAACAACGACTTGTTCATAAACCCGATACTAATTGAGATTCTGCTATGAAAATATGTGTACTCTACTCCTCCTATGAATATTCTGATGCACCAACAAAAGATTATGACCCTTTGAGGGGGATAAAACCCTATCTGAAAGATCATGAAGTTGAAATGGCCGACATTCATAAGGCGACTTCCGTTCAACAGGTACGAACACTCATTCAGCAGGGTTTCGATTTGTTTATCAATCTATGCGATGGTTCATTTGACTCTGACTGTGCAGGTATAGAGGTGGTGCAGACACTTGAATATTTTAATGCGCCCTTTACTGGTGCAGCCTCTGATTTTTACGATCCGACCCGTGAAGACATGAAACGTGTAGCCCGTGCTTATGGGATCGATACACCGTTGCATCGCTTTGTGATAACGGAGGCGGATATTGAGGAAGCTGCTCAAAATTTACGATTTCCCCTTATTGTCAAACATCCAAACAGTTATGCAAGTATTGGCATGACCCGTACATCCCGGGTGGAAACACCAATGGCCTTGCACGAGGAAGCTAACCGAATGATCAAGGAGTTTGGTGAGGCATTGATTGAAGAATTTGTTGAAGGCAGAGAGTTTACGGTACTGGTTGCTGAGAATGCCGCAGACCCGTCTAACCCTGTCGTTTTCCCTGCCGTAGAGTTTGAATTTCCGGAAGGTGAATCTTTTAAGCACTTTGATCTTAAATGGTCTGACTATCAGGATATGAACTGCATTTCGGTAGACAACCCGGAACTTGACAATCGTCTGCGAACCATATCAGCTCAAATGTTTACTGGTTTGAATGGCTCGGGCTATGGCCGATGCGATATTCGGATGAATGCTGAGGGAGAGTTGTTTATGCTGGAAATCAATCCCAATTGCGGGGTGTTCTATAGCCTTGAAGATGCGGGAAGTGCTGATTTCATCCTGCTAAACTATCCTGATGGTCACGAGGAATTTATTCGGTTGCTGCAGGATGCGGCATGGAAACGCTGCCGGAACCGCATGAAAAACTGGGCGATAAAATATTCCCCGCGAGGCGCTTACGGTATGTACGCAATACGAGATATTGAGCCGGGTGAGCTTATTGAGGCTTTTGAAGAACAAGAGCATGTTCTGGTATCGTTGAGCTATGCCGAGAAACATTGGGACGACCAACAGTTGCGTTGGTTACGTCAATATGCTTACCCGATCACTGATGAAATCTGGGTGATGTGGAGTAAATATCCTCGTGACTGGAAGCCCATTAATCACTCCTGTAATCCCGATGCATGGCTGGAAAATATGGATCTTGTTGCCCGTCGTTTTATCGCTTCCGGAGAACAAATTACTATCGATTATGCAACTTTCTGCCATGCTACGATGGAAGAATTTGAATGTGCATGCGGGGCCCCTGAGTGTCGTCACATCATTACAGGCAATGATGTCACGCTTCCCCTTATGTTGCGCTACCGAGGGCATGTTTCAGATTATGTCAAAGCAAGGATTGCTGCACTCTCCCTGAAATCAGCATAGTGTTGTGAGCGCCATAACATCCTTTTTCATGGGGCGATATGAGTAACCTTACGTTTGCAGTTGTTCTGTGGCAATACATTCGGCCTTATCGCTGGTACGTCCTGTTCATCCTGCTGGGATTAACTGTCGAGTTTTGTTATGAGGCGGGATTGCGCTATAGCCTCAAGTTTCTGGTTGACGATGTCATCCTGAAAAATAAGCTGGATATTTTTGTGCTGCTCTTCGCCCTGTTTGGACTGGGTGGTCTGGTGTACAGCTTTTTTTCTGTCACCTGTGATTACTATTGGGCAAAATATGGTTCCAGGATTTTCAGCGACCTTTGCCATGATCTCTTCCGCCATTTGCAGTTGCTTCCACTGGAATACCACGAGCGGCAAAGCACTGGTGACCTGATGTCAAGGTTTTCCTCGGATGCCGCGACTGTTGATAACGCTCTGGTGATCGTTCTGCCAGCCGCGTTCCTGAGTATAGGAGAATTAATGGTCTCCTCAGCGCTGCTGTTTCAGCTCAATCGACTCTTATTTACCGGTGTACTGCTCGGTATAGTTTTTTGCCTCTTTTCGCCCCGGTTCTTTGCTAAACAAACAAACAGTACAAATTATGAATTGTGCCGTTATAACGGGCAGATGGGAATATTTTTACAAGAACATTTGAGTGCCTTTAAAATGATCCGGGCTTATGGACTGGAAAGCCATGTTAGCGGACAATACCGTGAACAGCTAAACCAATTCGTTTTAGTTGCAAGCAGAGCGAATTTTTTTTCCTATATCTCGCAGCGGATGCCAAATTTGGCTTTTTTGCTGTTAAATATACTTGTCCTTTTTGCTGCCGGGCTGCTGGTGATGCAGGGCCAGATGTCTGTTGGCGCCCTGGTCACCTACCAGATTATTTTTGTCAGCTTGAGTGCCGCGATTAACCACATGACCTGGATAATTCCTAACCTTTCATCGGCCAAAGCCGCCATGCAACGTTTGCAGGAAGTGTTAGAGGTACCTCTTCCGTCAGGAGAGCAGCACTATGATAATGAATTGTTCAGCTTTACGGGGGCAGTTGAATATCGCCATGTTGGTTTTTCTTACAACAACGGCCAGTCGATTTTGAATGATCTCAGCTTCCAGATCGACCCAAAAAGCTTCACTGTTTTCGTCGGGCCAAGCGGAGCAGGCAAAACTACTCTCATCAATTTACTGCTGCGTTTTTATGAACCCACGACAGGGCTTATCCTGATAAACAACATGGAAAGCAGTCTGGTCAATCCCCGGTTACTTCGCCATTGCATTGGCATTGTTGCTCAGGAAGTTAATCTGTTTAACCTCTCTATTGCACAAAACATCCGCATGGGCCAACTGGATGCAGATCAGGAGGCTATAGAAAAGGCTGCAAAGTTAGCAGAAATACATGACTTTATCATATCACTGCCTGAGCAATACGAAACACTCTGTGGCGAATCAGGCGGCCTGTTGTCTGGTGGTCAGCGCCAGCGTATTGCACTGGCACGCGCTTTGGTGCGTGAACCCCTGATGCTGCTTCTCGACGAAGCCACATCAGCACTCGATCCGCTGACCGAGCAAGATATCCTGAAAACCATCCTGAAACTCCGGAGCCAATGCACCATAGTTGCAATTACGCATAAACTTAATTTGGCACTTGAAGCGAATATGACTTTTGTTATAGACAAAGGATCTATAGTCGAACAGGGCACCCATGCCCAACTGTTAAACAATAATGGTTTGTATATGCGCTTTTGGAATCACTCCAAAAAAATTGATGAAACGCATGTGACATGCACAAGCTAATCGTCATGTCGAGAACCGTTTTTTCTTGCAAGTCCAATGGCAGCAAGCTCACACAAGCGGCGTATCATGAGCTTAAGCTCTATGATAGATATTGTTAAAAAAATCTAACCTTGTTAATAATGAAAGTTTTTGGTATTGGTGTGGGTAAAGGCAAGGGATTCTTGGGAGTCTATGCGGTCAATTTTTACAAAGAAGGTGAAATCGTAATGGATCTCAGCATGGGTGACGTAAGTCCAATGCGTGATCTCAGGACTATTGAGCTATCTTCACGACACATTGATCATCCTTTTGGCAGATATGTTAACCATCATTGTGACCCTTCGTGCTACATTGACCAAACGCGGGAGCTTATGATTGCGCTTATAGATATTAATATCGGTGATGAGATCACCTTCGACTATTCACTCAATGAGTCCACTATAGCAGCGCCATTCGAATGTAGTTGTGGCGCTTCTCATTGTAAAGGAGTAATTAGCAAGTAACCGTTAATGGGCAGGAACGACTGAGATTGGATGGAGAAAATGTTCTCATGGCGTGACTTTTTGAAAACCATTTTCTATTGTCT
>CAILXE010000144.1 GCA_903838095.1 uncultured Chlorobiaceae bacterium | reverse complement strand
TCTAAATGTTATTAACAATGCGATAAATACTATTACTCGTAATGATGCAATGGGGTATTTCAATCATGCAGCTGAGTTTTAGCGTGTAATTAACAATGATTGAAAACGCTGTAACAATACCCTTGACGACTGGGTAAGTTTGCGAGGATTCCCAATCTCCAGTCTTGAAGATACGGGTTAGGCGATAGCCGAAAAAACAATAGGGTCAAGTCTTGCAAAATTGTTCTGGTTCCCAATCTCCAGATTGGGAACCAGCAGTAAAAGCAAGTAGTCTCGATATAACGCAGTGGAATCGAGGGTTAACAGGAGCTTCACATATCTTCGATTCCGCTTTGCTTCATCGAGGCTACTTGACTTTGCTAAGCAAGATTCAAGACTGCGCTGACCAATCCTCCACGGCAAGTCCTGGAACGCGTAGAAACTCGCCGGTGTTATTGGTGACCAGTGTCGCTTTTAGAGCAAGTGCATGGGCGGCAATGAGAAAATCCAGAGGCCCGATCGGCGTTCCCTGGCTTTGTAAGACTTTGCGTAGCGAGCCATAAGGTTTCGCTGCATCCCTGTCGAACGGCAATACCTCGAAATCTAACAGAAACCGTTCCAAGCGTTGGAAATTATCCCCTTTTCGTTTGCTAGCAGCGATTCCGAATTCCAGTTCCGCAACGGTGATGGCGGAAAGTGCAATCTGCCTGCGTTCCAGTCCGTCCATTCGCTGCACAATCCGCTCGAAGCCCTGTCGCTGATTAAGTAGAAAAATACAGATATTGGTATCGAGTAGATAAAAACTCATTCGAAATTTCGCCTTTGCTGCTCCTTGGGTTGCTCCCTTTCGAGCTCCATTGGCCCTATTTCTTCGAACATGACCAACAGGGTTTCAGCCTTGTATTTTTTGGGTAACAGGATAACCATGTCACCAATTTTTTTGATGATGACCTCATCCTCGTCGAAACGAAATTCCTTGGGTAAGCGCACGGCCTGACTGTTGCCATTGTTAAAAATGCGTGCAGTTTGCATGTCGACCTCCTGTAATGTCGTTAAAGTACATCCCTAGTATATACAAAAATAATGCGAGTTTATGTTTTATATTTATTGACTGAACAGTGCGTTCATAAAAGTGATGTATAAAAAATAAACTGCCAACAATTCACTAATTGCTTCGCCAGACTGGAAGCAGGAGCTTCCAAGGCTGCATTCCCAAGCTGGGGCTTGCGAATGCGTTTAAAAACGTTCTGCCTATTTTTATGCTTTTATGGTATTCAAAAGCCAGTCTGAACCTTAAGACTGATAGGCTTTCAGGTTATTTTAATGATCTTTTTCCTGTTTGCGTTTCAAGCTTTCAAAAAGTTTCCTGTTTTTCGCTAACTGGTTCACGTCTGTCATTTCTGGTTCGTTATCTATATCTTCAAAATCCATCAACAACTGACCAATTTTTTGCCACTTATCAAAAAGACACGTCTTCTGGTGTTTACTTAATAGTTCTGGATGGTCGCTATCTGTCTGACTATCTTCCTGCAATTTTTTAAGTTTAACCTGAAGTTCGTCTACGATTGATTTATATTCGTTGCTCATTGTTTTGTTCTCTTTTAAGTGGGTTCTGAGGGTTTTAAAAGCTGACAGGCTGATTCGCGCCAGCAATCTTCTATAATCGGGATGATCTAATTTGACTATCGTCCGGATTGCGCTGGTTCGCAATCTCCAGATTGGGAACGTTTAAGCCTTACTCCTCAGAGCCATAACATTTGGGGTAATCGATACAAACATTACAAGAAGGCGCCCGACATAAATACAAACCTTCTGCTTCACACAGTTGTTTATACAAAAACTTTTTCCATTTCATATCTTGGGTGTTTTTTGCAGCCAGTTCCGGAAAATTATAGTGCAACATCGCGCTTAATTGGGAGCGCGTCCACAGGCCTAAATCCTGCCATAAGTGGTCGCTACCCAGACAACCGGCAACGATAACGGCAATGATCCACTCCACTTCAAGAGTATCCGGTTTGCTGTATCGCCTTAGCAGATTAACCAGGTCTTCTTTTTCCAGCATTCGGCTAAAGTCCAGTTGACTGCCTGATACTGCTTGTTCCGGAAGGGCAATATCCTGAAAATAAGACGCTTTTAAGTGTTCAAACTGATCAGGCTCCAGTCCCAGATAGTCGGGCAAAACGCCTTGCCCGACACACCAACTGGCGACCATACAGGCCAACCATTCCTCATTGGGCGATTTTATGAGGGCTGGCGATAACCGGGAATAGAAGGGTTCCCGGTTATTCAGAAGTTGGAGTGCCATGGACATGATTAATATTCGACCAGAATATCTTCGTCTCTGACGATCATCTGACAAGCCAAACGCCAGGGTGAGGGCAGGTCATCGACAATCATTTGTTCCATTTCTTCTTTGCTGATTTTTCCGCTGACGCGCAAAACATCTTTTTCCTTTTCTGTTAAAGGGCCGCCCATGCGTTGATGCTTTTGGTCGACGCTGCTGACTTTTACCAAGCAGGTGCCACATTCGCCATCCTGGCATTCATAATTGATGGGGATTTTGTTTTCCCGCGCCAGTTTCAGTAGTGTTTCTGTATGACTGCCCGCTACGGCGTAGACGGTTTTATCCCGGTATTCGGGACTTGAAAAAGTAATTAAAGCCATGATTTTCTCCTTATTTATTATGTGTCGTCGCATAGGTACTTATTCAGTCCCCCTCTTTAACAAAGAGTGGTTTAGGGGAGATTTTATTAGATAAATCCCCCTCAATCCCCCTTTTTCAAAGGGGGAAGTGAATACTTACTCGCATAGTCCCCCGCTTTGAAAAAGAGGGGGGTGGGGAGATTTTTTAAATCAACCCCTCCTCATCAATCCCCCTTTTTTCAAAGAGGCAAGTGAATAACTGATGCCATTTTTTAAACCGGTTTGACTCTAATAGTCCCGCCCAGAACTTGAGCCTGACAGGCCAGTCGGTTGTGTTTTCCGGCCATATTTTCGCGCAGGATTTTATCTTCCAATACCGACGCTTCGGTCAGGTTGTCCCAACCTTCAGTGATTTTGGTGATACAAGTCCCACATTCGCCTTCACGGCAACCGTAAACAATACCTGAGCCCACTTTTTCTG
>CAILXE010000143.1 GCA_903838095.1 uncultured Chlorobiaceae bacterium | reverse complement strand
TCCGAAATTCCTGAACTCGGCTTCAATTTTGAAGTGGGATACAAGATCCATAACGTTACTTACAATCCAGATTCTTCAACGACCGATCTGAAAATTAACCTTGATGGAACTTTTGTCTCTGTTGGCGCTCACTACTACTTTTAAAGAGTAGCGCATCTGAGATGCTCCAAAAAGCTGATCATGCAGCAAAAAAGGCCTTGCGCAATGCAAGGCCTTTTTATTGTGCGAAAGTAAAGCTTGTTACTATTCCTGCCCATAATTCAAAACCGGCGCAAGCCATTTTTCTGTTTCTGTCACATTTTTCCCTTTACGAGCGGCGTAATCCTCAACCTGGTCTTTTCCAATTTTCCCAAGCATAAAATATTTTGCCTGTGGGTGTGCGAAATAGAGCCCGCTGACTGACGCTGCCGGGTTCATAGCAAAAGATTCAGTGAGTGTGATGCCAGTGTTTGTTTCAGCATTGAGCAGGGCGAAAAGCTCCGCTTTTTCGGTGTGATCCGGGCAGGCGGGATAGCCTGCTGCCGGGCGGATGCCTTGATACTTTTCAGCAATGAGATCAGCAATATCCAGCGCCTTGCCTGCTGAGACTTCCGGATGACATGCGCATTTCTTGTGGTGCTTTTCAATGGGTTCATATCCCCAGAGTTCTCGTCTCACACGCTCGTGGAGCATTTCCGCAAAGGCTTCTGCAAGGCGATCGGCAAGGGCCTGCGTCATGATGCGATGGTAGTCATCATGCTCATTGCTGAACTCTTTGAGCACCTTTTCAATACCGAGGCCAGCGGTAACGGCGAAGCCGCCGATGTAATCATGCGCTCCAGATTCGACAGAGGCAATAAAGTCAGCCAAAGCAAGATGAGGCTCACCAGCCCCTTTTTCCTGCTGCTGGCGCAGGGTATGCAACGTGATGAGCACAGCGGTGCGACTCTCATCGGTATAGATTTCAATATCATCCCCCTTGCTGTTGGCGGGAAAGATTCCGGCAACACCTTTCAGGCCAAGAAGTTGTTCCTTTTCTATCCGGTCAAGGAGCTTTTTGGCATCATCAAGCAGCTTTTTGGCTTCTGTGCCGTATTTTGCATCGTCAAGAATCTGGGGATAGCGTCCGTGCAGTTCCCATGCCATGAAGAATGGGGTCCAGTCGATATAGGAACGCAACTCTCCAACGGTAACATTTTCAAGCAGGGTAATGCCAGGTTTCAGCGGCTTGTAGACCGTTGGTTGCAGTGAGGCGCGGTTCTTGCGGGCATCAGCCAGTGAGAGATATTTTTTTGAAGCATTGTTCGAAGAGTGGCTCTCTCTCAAACCAGCCTGCTCTTTTTTGAGGGCAGCAATATAGTTTTGGCTGAGGGCCGGGTTGAGGAGGCTGTTAACCACAGGAACGCTTCGTGAAGCATCGAGCACCTGAACGACCGCACCCGAATAGACCGGCGCAATTTTTACGGCGGTGTGCATTCGTGATGTCGTGGCGCCACCAATGAGCAAAGGTATTTTTATACCGAGTCGTTCCATTTCGCTTGCGACATGCACCATTTCATCAAGTGACGGGGTGATGAGGCCACTCAGGCCAAGCAGATCGGCCTTTTCGCGTTCTATCGCCTCAAGAATTTTTTCACAGGGCATCATGACGCCGATATCCACCACATCGTAATTGTTGCAGGCAAGCACAACCGCGACAATATTTTTGCCAATGTCGTGCACATCACCTTTCACGGTGGCCAAAAGCACCTTTGCGGCTGAGCGGGTGTCCTTGTTCTTTGCCTTCTCTGCAGCGATGTAGGGCAGAAGGCAGGCAACGGAACGTTTCATGACGCGGGCGCTCTTGACCACCTGAGGCAGGAACATCTTTCCGACGGCAAAGAGGTCGCCGATGGCGTTCATGCCATCCATCAAAGGTCCCTCAATGACCTGAAGCGGACTTGGGAAAAGCTGTCGCGCCTCTTCAGTATCCTCATCAATAAACTCGACAATACCCTTGATCAATGCGTGGCGGAGCCTTTCTTCAACTGGAGCACTTCGCCATTCAGCAGCTTTTGCTTCAATCTTTTCTCCGCCAGTGGCGATCGTCTCTGCAAAACTGACAAGCCGCTCGGTTGCATCGGTGTGGCGGTTGAGCAGCACATCCTCAACCCTTACAAGCAGCTCAGGCTCAATATCTTCGTAGATGGCAAGCTGGCCAGCGTTAACGATACCCATGTCGAGCCCGGCACGAATAGCGTGGTAGAGAAAAGCGGCGTGCATTGCCTCCCGTACCGGTTCATTGCCCCGGAACGAGAATGAGACATTACTGATGCCGCCTGAGACTTTGGCATAAGGAAGGTTCTGCTTGATCCAGCGGGCAGACTCAATAAAATCAATCGCGTAGTTATTGTGCTCTTCGATGCCCGTCGCAACAGTCAGGACGTTGGGATCAAAAATAATGTCTTCCGGAGGAAAGCCGACTTCGTGAACAAGAATATCGTAGGCCCGTTTGCAAATTTCAATGCGGCGCTGATAATTGTCGGCCTGTCCCTGTTCATCAAAAGCCATCACAACGGTGGCAGCGCCGTACTGTAACACTTTACGTGCCCTCTCTTTGAAAAGCTCCGCACCCTCTTTGAGACTGATGGAGTTGACGATACTTTTGCCCTGTACGCACTGCAGGCCGCTTTCAATCACCGACCATTTCGAGCTGTCAATCATGACCGGTACACGGGAGATTTCAGGTTCAGAGGCGATCAGGTTAAGAAACTCTTTCATCACTTTTTCAGAGTCGAGCATCCCTTCATCGACATTGACATCAATGACCTGTGCGCCGCTTTCAACCTGCTGGCGGGCAATTGAGAGCGCTTCATCGTAGTTGCCCTCCTTGATGAGACGGGCAAATTTTTTCGATCCGGTGACGTTG
>CAILXE010000142.1 GCA_903838095.1 uncultured Chlorobiaceae bacterium | reverse complement strand
TGAGCCAGGCCGATCAGCAGCGCCTCTTTCCAGCCGATATCAGCCATTGATTTCAGTGGCAGATCGTTTTTCAGCCGCTGTTTTATTTTTCGTTCAGCAAGAGCGAGGACAAGAGCAAGGCCGATCAGTGCACCGCTGACCCAGTAGAGTGAGCGGAGAGTAGTTTCAATCTCTGACTTGAACAGAAGCCCAAAAACAACAATCGGGATCGTTCCCGCTGCGATCATCCACCCCATTTTTGCTTCAGCGCTGCCCAGTGGCTGACGATGGAGTATTCCCCCGACAACCGCGCGGACAATACTGGAAATATCTTTTCTGAAATAGATAAGGACAGCAACCAGGGTTCCAGTCTGCACAATCGCGGTGAATGCAGCGCCAGGATCATTCCACCCTGCAAGAGCTGGAATTATCCTGAGATGAGCAGTGCTGCTGATCGGAAGAAATTCCGTCAGTCCCTGAACTATGCCAAGAAGAGCAGCTTCAAAGATGGTCATAACTTTGCGTTTAATGCTGTGTGGGCAATGCCCTGCTGTTCAAGAATATGCCGGAGTGTGATGATGGCTTTCTTGACAGCCAGAGAGCGATGGCTCATGCTGTTTTTTTCTGCCATGTCCATCTCCGCGTATGTTTTCCCTGTTGAATCGACCATAAAGACAGGATCATAACCAAACCCACAGGTTCCTTTCGGCTCAAGTGTTATGGTTCCGCAAACAATACCGTCGGCTGTTTTTTCAAAAAGGAATGATCCTTGTGGAGAGGGGAGAATGCCTTTCAGGGCAATCACACTTCTGAAGCGCGCGTTCCTGTTAACAATTCCGCTCATGCAGTGCAACAGGTGATTGAGATTCTCAGTATAGGTTGGAGGGTTTCCGTCGGACATGGGAGCATATCGTGCAGAATAAACACCAGGCGCACCATTCAGACCTTTCACCTCCAGACCGGTATCATCTGCGAGGACAACCATAAAAGGGAAGCGATCAGCAAGCAGGTCAAAGATTGTCTGAGCCTTCAGCAGAGCATTTCCCTCCAGTGTCGCCTCGGTCTCCTCAATCTCAACGTCCAAACCAATGTCATTGAGCGAGAAGACACTGAACAGTGGCGAAATGTTTTCAAGCAGCGGGCGGAGTTCCCTGACCTTGTCCCTGTTGCCGGTTGCAAGAATAACAGCAATCTGGTTCGTTGAAGTTTCTGTCATTCGCATGGTTCCTTGATGATTCGGAGCATCTCTTTGACAGCCTCCTCAAGGCCGGTCATGACTGCCCGGGCAATAATAGCATGCCCGATGCTCACCTCCTCAATGTCAATAATCTCCCTGAACGGAGCAATGTTGAGATAGTCAAGCCCATGACCAGCGACGACCTTCAGGCCCAGCGTTTTTGCATAAGCGGCGGCATCCCTGATTCTTTTCAGCTCAACCTTCTGTTCATCACCCTGTTTCAGGGCGTAAAGTCCGGTGTGCAGCTCCACAAGATCGGCGCCAGCCTCTGCTGCAAGATCAATCGATTTTTTCTCAGGCTCAATAAAGAGGCTGACCTCTATTCCGGCAGGCTTGAAAGGTTTCAAAAATTCCCGCAGTGTGGCAAAGTGCCGCACAATGTCAAACCCACCTTCCGTTGTCAGTTCCTCCCGTTTTTCCGGCACCAGGGTAATAAGCTCAGGTTTTGTTTTCAGCGCAATCTGCTGCAACTCCGGCGTCATGGCCATCTCAAGGTCGAGCTTGGTGGTCACAGCACTGCGGAGTCTTGCCAGGTCATTATCCTTGATGTGGCGGCGATCTTCGCGCAGGTGGCAGACAATACCTGCCGCTCCGGACTTTTCAGCAAGCAGGGCTGCCGCAACCGGGTCAGGTTCCTGTTCTCCACGGGCGTTGCGAAGGGTGGCGATATGATCAATATTAACAGCTAATCTCATAAACGTGTGAATAACATCAATTGCGAAAAATCGGAATTTGGTGGCTGGTGGCTTGGTTCCCACGAGCGTCATAAGCGAAAGTAATGAAAAAATGGTAGAATGGAGAACATGGCTGTTATGTTTTACTGCATCTCCAGTCCGTTCAGCGATTCGCGCAGGTCGGCCACTGCCGGGTGGTTCGGCGGCAGTTGGTACATGGTCAGGATAATTCAAAATGATACAATGAGCAATTTTTGCAGAGAGGGTGCGTGAGGCTGGCAACTCTTTATAGCTCAGTTATATGAGTGGGTTGGCCCAGAACGCGGTATTGAATGCAAAAGGTTGAATCCCTTCTCCCTGCCAGACGGCCTCTTTTTGGAGGATGGTGAGCGTCAGTGTCTGCTTATGTTTGTCGGGATTTTTTGCGGCAAATGCTTTTGGGGTGAGCACAGCGGTGCAGCAATGAGGTTCAGGGTCGCGGACGGAGTGGTAGATAATTGCGGAAAGTGATGCTTGCCGTGCAACTTTTGCAAATGCCTGTGTTGCGCTGTAGTTGTCGGGATCTCTCCAGAAGAGCGTGTCTCTCTTGAAGGGAGGCAGTCGCAAATCAACCATTTTTCCTTTCACTGGCACAGAAAACGCAGTGAATTGAGCGGGGGGAAGCCTGTCAAGATTCATTGAATCCTGAAGAAATTGCCAGCGACGGTACCCAATTTCAGCCGCAGCGGTTTTTACCCGTTCTGCCCCATAAAAAACACCAGGATCATCCGGAGCTCGAAAACGTGAGCCTTTGGGGGGGAGGGTTTTATAACGAAATGGCGTTGAAAGAAGAT
>CAILXE010000141.1 GCA_903838095.1 uncultured Chlorobiaceae bacterium | reverse complement strand
TTTCAGTTGAAAGAGCTTGTTGTCCCTGCGCGGGAGGCCTCAAAAAGTTTCAGCGTTGCATATCGCCTGTATGGAAGCATGATTGAGGCAGATGTTGACCGTAGCTGGAACCTGCTTGTTGTCGGCGGTGGTGTTGTTGGGGATCTCGGAGGGTTTATTGCTGCGAGCTATTTTCGGGGCATTCCTGTGATTCAGCTTCCCACAACGCTCCTTGCCATGACGGACAGCTCTATTGGTGGAAAAGTGGCCATCAACCACCCCCTCGGCAAGAATCTGATCGGTTTTTTCCACTCTCCTGAACTGGTGCTGATTGATCCATCATACCTTGCATCCCTGCCAATAAGAGAGATCTATGCGGGAATGGCTGAGGTCGTTAAATATGGATTTATTGCTGATGAGCCTCTCTTCAGCTTTCTTGACCTTCATTTCAGCGATATTATCTCCCTCAGGGAGCCGTACCTGACCGAGGCAGTCAAAAAAAGCGCCTTTATCAAGGATGATGTGGTCAAAAAAGATTTCAGGGAGACCAATGGCCTTCGGGCAACGCTGAATTTTGGGCACACGTTTGCCCATGGGCTTGAAAAGCTTGCTGACTACCGTTACCTGCGTCACGGTGAAGCGGTCACGATCGGCATGGTTTGTGCACTCTTTTTGTCGCACAATCTCGGCTATCTTGATCTTGAATCACTGGAACACGGTCTTGCACTGTTGCAGAAATTCCGTTTTCCCAGGGGTATGGTGAAAAAGAGGTTCCTTTCCATTGACAGCGCTCTTCTTCTTGAAAGCATGTTCTCTGACAAGAAAAAGCTCAACAAAAAGCTTCGCTTTGTCCTGTTGAGAAAGATTGGTGAGGCGTTTCTGCTTGAGGAAAACATTGATGACCAGCAGGTACTGCAAGCTATTCAGGATGCCAGGGAGCGATTCAGTCAGATAAATCAGCGTTGAGACAGAACAGGTAGTGAGTCCCTTTCACCACGGCAAGTTGTTCGACCACCAGAGCGCAATCGAGCATTTCTGCAATAAAAGAGGCATTTCCCCCGGTAAGCAGGACTCTTATGTCACTTTCGTCATGAGTCTCATGCAGCCAGCGGGTAATTTTTGCAATAAGACCCTCCATACCAGCGGCACAACTGTAAATGATCCCGTTTCTGATACCATCGGCTGTTGAAAAACCGAGAAGTGTTTCCGGGCGATCAAGCGCAACAAGTGGCAACCGCGCAGTATGTTCATGCAAAGACTTTGCCATAAGATCAAGTCCCGGCATGATCAGCCCACCGAGATATTGCTGACTCGAACCAAGAACATCAACCGTGATGGCCGTGCCAATATCAATGGCAATCACCGCCTGTTCAGGGTAAAGATATTGACTCATGGCACAGAGAGCAAGACGGTCTGCCCCAAAAGATTCAGGCGAACCGTAATGCAAAATAAAGGGCAGATTAAGTGACGCCGTAACCGTCAGCACCTCTCCCCTCAGATGGCGACCAAGAAATTCTCTGAACCGATGCTCCAGCAGAGGGACAACACTGCAAATCGCAGCATGACAGAGAGACGGATGTTTTATGAGTATCTGTTGCAGTATCTCTGAAAATGCATGATCACCGGAAAGC
>CAILXE010000140.1 GCA_903838095.1 uncultured Chlorobiaceae bacterium | reverse complement strand
GATAGACCTGAACCGAAAAAAGTTTGTCAAACTTGCGATACCGGTATTGACCTGCCTTTTTGGGGTGGACAACTCCAACTAACCCTGCCTCTTCATAAGCCTCTTTGGCTGCTGAATCTGCGGCGGACAACCCTTTTTCAACATATCCCTTGGGAATAATCCACCTGTCAGATTTTCTGGAGGTAATGAGCACCACTCTGTTGTCAAGAACCGGGATAACACCTGACTGCTTTAAAATTGCTTTAGTCCTTCGGCTCATCGAATTTTTCGTTGCATTAAAATGCTGAACTTCTTTTTCTCAAAATAACACCGATTTTTGAATTAAACCGCTATCTACGCTCAATTGGTGTAGTTAATTTTAAGAATTTCTATTTGTAAAGTAAGAAAAATGGCATATTGTGTTTGTTTTTTCAACTAAATCCGCAGAAGTAGATCATGAAAGCAATTATTCCTGTTGCAGGTGTAGGCTCACGTTTGCGTCCGCATACTTTTTCACATCCAAAAGTATTACTGAATGTGGCCGGGAAACCCATCATAGGCCATATTATGGATAAACTTATTGAAGCAGGAATTGATGAGACCATTGTCATTGTAGGGTACCTTGGCGACATGGTTGAAAAGTGGCTGACAACTCATTACAGTATTAAATTCACTTTTGTCACTCAATCAGAGCTTCTTGGGCTGGCTCATGCTATCTGGTTGTGCAAACCCTTCGTGGTTGACAATGAGCCCCTGCTTATCATTCTCGGTGACACCATTTTTAAAGTTAATCTTGAACCTGTACTGAAAAGCCCATTCTCTACACTGGGTGTGAAAGAGGTTGAGGATCCAAGACGGTTCGGCGTCGCAGTGACTGATGGCGAAAAAATTCTGAAACTGATTGAGAAGCCTGATATGCCGATCAGCAACCTTGCTGTCGTCGGACTCTATTTTTTGCGCCATTCAAAGCCGCTTTTTGACAATATTGACTACCTGATCAATAATGAGATCAAAACCAAGGGTGAGTACCAGCTTACTGACGCTCTCCAGCTTATGATTGAAGGAGGAGAAACTTTTACCACGTTCCGTGTCGATGGATGGTATGATTGCGGCAAGCCGGAAACTCTGCTCTCCACGAATGAAATTCTTCTCCAGAATAATCGTCAGGCAAAAAAGTATCCGGGTTGTATTATTATTCAGCCTGTTTTTATCGCTGAAACTGCCATTCTTGAAAACGCCATCATTGGGCCAAATACCACTATCGGCGAACAAGCCGTTATTACTGATGCCATTATCAAGAATTCCATTATCGGCAATCAGGCCAGAGTTGTTCACATCATGCTTGACAACTCGATCATTGGAAACAATGCCAGCATTACCGGTGAACCTCATGAAATTAATATTGGCGATTTTTCTGAAATAAGAGTTGGATAAGATAATTTTTGCATAGAAGTGAACGAATGTTTACATTTTGAGCCCGTGAAATCCTCTCAGATCAATGAAAAGCTCTTCACTGGTTCAGTTTGTTCTGTTCGTACAGTTATTGTTATTCGTTTAACTAAAACCTAATTGAAAATATGTCACAGAAAAGGTATTTCTTTACCTCAGAATCAGTATCAGAAGGACACCCGGACAAGGTTGCTGATCAGATTTCCGATGCAGTCCTTGATGATTTTCTCCGTCAGGATTCCAATTCACGTGTTGCCTGTGAAACATTTGTCACGACAGGACAGGTGGTTGTCGGCGGTGAAGTTACAACGAAAGGAATTGTTGATATCCAGACTATAGCCCGCAAGGTTGTCAGTGAAATCGGCTACACCAAGGGTGAATACATGTTTGAAGCAAATTCATGCGGTGTTCTTTCTGCGCTTCACAGTCAATCTCCCGATATCAATCGTGGTGTTGACCGCAAGGAAGAGATTGCCGACGAGTTTGACCGTGTTGGCGCCGGTGATCAGGGTATGATGTTCGGCTATGCCTGCACAGAAACTCCTGAACTGATGCCAGCCGCCATCCAGTTTGCCCAGCAGCTTGTCAAGAAGCTTGCTGAAATTCGCAAGGAAGGCAAAATGATGACTTACCTCCGTCCTGATGCCAAGAGCCAGGTCACTCTTGAATATGAGAATGAAATCGTCAAGCGTGTTGATGCTGTTGTTGTGTCAACCCAGCATGATCCTGAACCGGAAGGCGTCAGTGAAGCTGCATGGCAGGAAGTGATTAAAAACGACATTATTGAAAATGTTGTCAAGGTTGTTATCCCTGCTTCTCTTATCGATGCAAATACCAAGTTTCATATTAATCCCACTGGCCGCTTTGTTATCGGCGGGCCACACGGCGATACCGGCTTGACTGGCCGCAAGATTATTGTTGATACGTACGGTGGCGCAGCTCCTCACGGTGGTGGCGCATTCAGCGGCAAGGATCCTTCAAAGGTTGACCGCAGCGCTGCTTATGCTGCCCGTCACGTGGCGAAGAATATTGTTGCTGCCGGCCTTGCCGACAAGTGCACTGTTCAGGTCTCTTATGCTATCGGAGTCGCGCGTCCTGTCTCTATCTATATCAATACGCACGATACGGCAAAGCATGGCCTCGATGACGCGCAGATTCAGGAAAAGGCTGAAGTCATCTTTGATCTTCGTCCGGCGGCAATCATCAAACGGTTCAGCCTCAACAAACCAGAAGGCTGGTGCTATCAGCAGACGGCTGCTTATGGACATTTCGGCCGCGACATTTTCCCCTGGGAAAAAACCGAAAAGGTTGCTGAACTGAAAAAAGCGTTGAACCTGGCCTGAGCAATTTCAACATCATAAAACCAGAAAGAGACAATATGACAACAGTTGCAAAGGCGCTTGACTATAAAGTAGCTGATATCTCTCTTGCCGAGTGGGGACGCAAGGAAATAGATGTCGCTGAAAAAGAGATGCCGGGCCTTATGGCCACAAGACGCAAATATGCTGGTAAATATCCGCTGAAAGGCGCGCGTATTGCCGGTTCCCTGCACATGACCATTCAGACGGCTGTGTTGATTGAAACGCTTGTTGAGCTTGGAGCCGAAGTTCGTTGGGCAAGCTGCAACATCTTTTCAACACAGGATCATGCGGCAGCCGCTATTGCAGAGGCCGGAGTACCGGTCTTTGCATGGAAAGGGGAAACGCTTGATGAATACTGGTGGTGTACTCGTCAGATCCTTGAATTTGAAGGCGGCAAGGGGCCAAACCTCATTGTTGATGACGGCGGCGATGCCACCCTGATGATTATTCTGGGCTACAAAATTGAGAATAACCCGGAAATGCTCGACAAAACTCCTGGCAATGCTGAAGAGAAAGCTCTCTACCAGCAGCTTCGGGAGGTCTTTGAAGAGGACAGCCAGCGCTGGCACAAGGTTGCCGCAGAGATGAAGGGCGTTTCGGAAGAGACGACGACCGGTGTTCACCGCCTGTACCAGATGATGGAAAAAGGTGAACTGCTTTTCCCGGCCATCAACGTCAACGATTCGGTGACCAAATCAAAATTTGACAACCTGTACGGATGCCGTGAGTCACTTGCTGACGGTATCAAGCGCGCAACTGACGTCATGGTTGCCGGAAAAGTGGTTGTGGTGCTTGGTTATGGCGATGTGGGCAAGGGCTCTGCACGATCGATGCGCGCTTACGGCGCCAGGGTTATCGTCACTGAAATTGATCCAATCTGTGCATTGCAGGCTGCCATGGAGGGCTATGAGGTCTCAACCATGGATGAGGCGGTCAAGGAGGGAAACATTTTTGTCACCACAACCGGCAACAAGGATGTGATCACTCTTGAACATATCAAGCAGATGAAAGACGAGGCGATTGTCTGTAATATCGGCCACTTTGACAACGAAATCCAGGTTGAGCAGCTTTATGCTTATCCCGGGGCGAAAAGGCTCAATATCAAGCCT
>CAILXE010000139.1 GCA_903838095.1 uncultured Chlorobiaceae bacterium | reverse complement strand
CATTATGTGGTAGACAAGTTCTGGAAAGTTCACAAGGTCAATGATGACGGAACTCTTGATGTCGTTACCAGAACCGGAAAAACAAACAAACTTCAGGCGACTGATCCGAATATCAGCAAAGTTCGTCTGTTTCAGCAGTTTTTGTATCGCAAGCGCTTTCCTGATCTGAATTAAGGTTTTGCAAATATCGCCTGTTTCATGAGGGCCCATTTTGCCGTTGCATGCTGGCCCGACGGCAAAATTGTCAGCTCTGACAGTGTTGCGTTGTTGAAATTAGCATCAATGATATTTGCGTCTTTCAGGTTTGCGCCTTCCAGCTTTGCTCCTTCCAGATTGGCATCAAACAGAGACGCTCCCTCAAGGTTTGCTCCACTCAGGTTTGCTCCGTTCAGGTTTGCTCCGAAAAGAATTGCTTTCGAAAGGTTGCTTTTGCTGAGATCGGCATCTTTGAGAAATGCTCTGTCCAGATTAGCACCCTGTAGATTGGCGCCATGCATTTTTGCTGAGCCCAGATCTGCCCTGTGAAAATCGGCATTGACCAGGTTTGCATTTTCCATGTCAGCGTGTTCCGGCGCATCAGTCTCCAGATCTGCATTGGAAAGAGGTTCCTGTGGTATTAAGCTTTTATTGGGTTCTGTTTTTTGGGCAATGCGGGTCTCAGGAGAGACCGTTGTAAGGGAGTGCGATGAACGCTCGACAGATGGTGAAGGGGTGCTGGCAGGCAAGGGGAGTTCAGTTTCAGTCACAAATTGAGCGTTGTGCATTCTGCTCCATTGCAAAGAAGCTCGCTCACCGGAAGGAAGTATGGTGTTGTTCGACAGGATGGCACCGGCAAGATTTGCCAGCTCAAGTGATATTGTGCCTTTAAGGTTAGCCCCATCAAGATTTGCGCCTTCAAGATTTGCCTCAAAAAGATTGGCCTTGGTCATGTTGGCTCCAGTTAAGTCTGCGTTTTCCAGCATGCTCCATCTGAGGTTCGCGCCCTGCATGTTTGCTTTGATAAGCCTGGCGCCTTTCATAAATGCCCCCCTGAGATTTGCCTTGACAAGAAAAGCCGAAGAGAGGTCGGCATTTTCAAGTGGTGCTCTGGAAAGGTCAGCAGCATGTCGAGGAGTTGCAAGGCACCGGGTATTCCATTCAGTGATATTCTGTTTCAGCAAGTTCAGAGTCTCCTGGTCGTATGCAAATGCGGTTTGGTACATTGAAAGCGCTATTCCGGCCGCAAAAATTTTCGCCAGACACCATTTTTGTTTCATAACAGGTCATGATTATTGTTACATCATTCAGGTGCCAGTCAGCTATGGCCACTGTATAAATAAGAAATAAGGCAAATTACTTCCTGATTGAGAAACTCTCTTGTGCTTATGAGTGTTTCTTATTGTAATACATGATAAAAAAAATGTTTGGGATTGTAATAGTTTAAATGGTGAATAATGAATACAGCAGGTGTGTACAAGGGCAAAGTTCTTGTGGTTGGGGCGACAGGCAAGAGTGGGCAGTGGGTGGTAAAGCGCCTTTTGCATTATGGAGTGCCGGTCAGGGTTTTTTCGAGGGATCGGGAAAAGGCGCTGGAGCTTTTCGGTGAGGGCGTTGAAATTGTTACCGGTAAAATTCAGAGTAGCGCTGATATTGAACGGGCAGTTTCTGGCTGTAGTGCGGTGATATCGGCGCTTGGTTCGAGTGCTGTTACCGGCGAATCGTCACCGGGTGAAGTGGATCGGGATGGAGTGATCAGGCTTGTCGATGAGGCGAAGAGGGCAGAAGTTAAACATTTTGCGATTATCAGCTCTCTGGCAGTGACGAAATGGTATCATCCCCTTAACCTTTTCGGCGGCGTGCTGACGAAAAAATGGGAAGCGGAAGAGCATATCCGCGCGTTATTTGCATCGGAAGGCCGATCGTACACCATCGTCAGGCCTGGTGGTTTGAAAGATGGAGAACCATTGCTCCACAAGCTCCATGTTGATACCGGTGACAGGTTGTGGAACGGGTTTATCAATCGCGCTGATGTGGCTGAGCTGCTTGTGATTTCACTGTGGCTTGAAAAGGCTAAAAACAAGACCTTTGAAGTGGTCAGTGATGTTGAGGAACCTCAAGCGGATCTTGTCAAATACTACGATGCGCTGCCCTGATCAATTGGTTCACTGACCAGGGTTTTTCTGTTCAGAGCTCAAGGTCTTGATGATAATATCCGTCATGAACGCGACAATGATATTAAGCGTCACTGACACGAGTATATACCAGGTCCATGCCAGACCAAAGTGTTTCAGCACAAAAACAATAGCCATGCTTGCGATGAGGCCGGTGGCGAGACTTATCCAGTGAAAATTGCGTTTGCTTTTGGAAAGCAGAAAGAGCCCCAGCAGACCGCCATAGGTGAAGGAGGCGATTTCAAGACCAACCATGACAATCGCATTGCTGCCGGCATCAAACATGAGTGCAATAATAATCAGCAGAACAGCCCAGAACAAGCTGATCAGCCTTGACTTTCCGAGCGACGAGTTTCCTCCAAGAATATCGTTGACCGTTGAAGAGGCAAGTGAATTGATTGCCGAGCTGTGGGTTGACATCGCGGCTGACAGGACGCCTGCAATCAGCAGGCCTTTCAGACCAGCAGGAAGGTAGTGGACGATAAAAAAGGCAAATTCCCGGTCTTTTTCCATTGGTGCGCCATGCATGAACACGGAGATCAGTGAGCCTGCAAGCAGAAAGACAGAAAACTGGAAAAAGACAAAAAAACCGCTGCCAATCATCGCCTTTCTTGCCGACCGCAGATCTTTGCAGCCGAGCACCCGCTGCACCATCATGTAATCAACACCGTGGGAAGAGAGTGAAAGCAGGATGCCACCGATAAAGGCGCTGAAAAAGGTTAATGGCTTGGTTAAAAAATGGGGATCTGTATTGATAATATTCAGTTTGCCTGCGTTTAAAAGCGATGTCAAGAGTGCAGGAACTTCCTGATCAATGCTGTTCAGAAGAAAAACTACCGAGAGGACTCCGCCGAGAAGGTAAAGGCTGAACTGGAAACTTTCGAGCCAGACAACCGCCTTGATTCCACCTGACAGCGTATAGACAAGGGTGACGGCGCCGATAATCATCACAGAGAGTGGGAGCGACCATCCGGTGACCACCTGCACCACAACGCCCGCAGCAAGAAAGCGGATAGCATCGCCAAGTGTCCGGGTGACAAGAAAAACTACAGCAGCTACTTTCTGCATTCCTTGCCCAAATCGGAGCCCGATAATCTCATAAATCGAGCTGACGCCTTGCTTGAAGTACATCGGCAGAAGAATGGCGCTCACCAGAATTCTGCCGATAATGTAACCCATGGCAAGTTGCAGGAAACTCCAGTCGCCCCTGTAAGCAAGACCGGGAACACTGACAAATGTCAGTACGGATGTTTCTGAGGCAACGATCGAGAGCATCGATGCGATCCAGGGCAGATTGTGATTGCCGAGAAAATAGTCGTGGCTGCTTTTGTTGCTTTTTCCATGCCAGAGGCCGAAAAGAGTGTTTCCAACCAGAAAAAGAATAATGATGGCAAGATCGATGGGCTGCATAAAGGCGAATAATTTATGACATGTACAGATGGAACTCAGGCTTCATGGCCGAAAAAGCAGATTCCTCTTTTTGCCATGAAGAGAGGATGGTTGCAACATCGCAGCCATTCTCTATGGCAGAGCGGATATGGCTGTTTCCGGCAAGAAGGTCAAATGCCGGAATGGTATCGTTGAATTCATACACTCCGGAGAGAAACTGCACCTTTCCGGGATAAAGCTCATTGAGTGCTGCGGTCATGGCAACCCCTGTGGCAAACGAGCGATAACGTGTATGGTCTGTCACCTGCTGCCAGATGCCCCCAATAACCTCGCCGCTGAACTTGTGAAATGTTGGCTTGAACCATACTGGTCGAAACAGGACGCCCTCAAGCCCATAAGCAGCACAGCGTTCAGCAAGCTCAAACGGATGAACAAACGGAGCGCCCGAAAGCTGGAATGGAGTGGTCGATCCTCTTCCTTCTGAAACGTTAAGCCCCTCAAAGAGGCACATGCCGGGGTAAACTTCGGCGGTAGCAAATGTGGGCATGTTCGGGGATGGAGGAATCCAGGGAAGGCCCGTTTCCGGGAACAGCATGGAGCGGCGCCACCCTTCCATGGTAACGACACTGAGGTTCACATCAAGCTTCTTGACCTCACGATAATACAGTGCAAGTTCACCGACAGTCATACCGTGGCGGACTGGTACGGGCAAGACACCAACAAATGAACCGAATTCCGGTTCGAGCGCTGGCCCCTCAACAATTTCACCACCGAGCGGGTTCGGTCGGTCAAGCACCCTGATCTCGATATCCCTGCCTGAAACCGCCTCCATAAACAGCGCCAGCGTATTGATATAGGTGTAGTAACGGGAGCCGACATCCTGAATGTCAAAGAGGATAAGGTCGATGTTGTCAAGCAGCGCGGTGTCTGGAATCAGCGTTTCAGCAGAGTCTCCATAGAGGCTGACCACCTCACAGCCCAGCTCAGGCTGGTAACTGACGGCAATCTGATCCTGCTCCGTCGCAAAAAGTCCATGTTCAGGGGAAAATATTCTTTTGATGTGTACCCCCTTCTCTTTCAGCACATTCCAGGAATATCTCAGGTCATGAGTAAGGGAAGTCTGGTTGACAATCAGTCCGATGCTTCTGTTGTGCAGGCACTCTGTATTTCTGAGCAGTATGTCGAGCCCGGTTGCTGTCATAAGTATCCTCTCTCTTGTTTCGGTTCTTCTATTATGGTTATGCTGTACGGATCGACAACAGCATTGATAATGGATGATCCCGGTTTAACCTTAACTCCAGGGAGCAGGACTGAATTGCTGATGCTGCAGTGTGCTCCAATATGGCAATCTTTTCCGATGACAGAGCCGGAGACCCTGGCCTCGGGACTGATGAACGCATCCGGTGAAATGGCGTGAGGCAGCATTTCGGTTGCAAAACTCATTCGTGTGGAGAGTTTTCGGAGAAGAGCTTCGGTATCCAGGTTGGCCTGCCAGTAGCTCTGCATGGTGCCAATATCCATCCATAATCCTTTATGCTGGTAGAAGCCAAGTCCGCCGTTATCAATAAGTCCTGTAAATCCGGTATCGACAATACTCGAATACTCTGTTTTCAAAAAACGGAAAATTTGGGGACTGAGAACGGATGTCCCTGTATAGATGAGCGATGATACAAGTCCCGTATGCCGCTGGTTTCTGAAGTCTTTGACCAGAGCGTTTTCGACCCCGACAAACCCGATTGTTTGAGCCGCCGGAGTTTCAAAAAGAGTCAGCGTCCCGGGAAAACCAGATTGTTGATGATGAAGCATCAACGCCCTGAAATCAATATCGGCAATTATATCGCTGTTGACCAGAATAAAATCGTTATCACCAAGCAGCTTTTCACATTTTTTTAATCCTCCGCCTGTGCCGAGAATGACTGGCTCTTCTGAAAAAATGATATGCATCCCGGGAAAAACGTGTGATGCCATTACGTCTCTGACCATCCCTGCGTGATGGTGGATGTTACAGACAATTTCGCTGATTCCGGCCTGCTTCAACTGCACAATGGTGTAGAAAAGGGCGGGGATATTGAGAACAGGAATCAGCGGTTTTGGAATGTGATTGGTCAGGGGGTGAAGACGGGTACCAAGCCCTGCGGCAAGGATAAATGCTTTCATGATGAGGCTCTCTCCAACAGAGGCCGAAGAATCTCTCCAGCTCCCTTCAATTCGTTTCTTGCTTCAATATAATCAGGGAGATAGGCCAGCGTTGGCGCAATTGAATGTTCGAAAGCGTTGTTCTTTTTTACTCTGGTTTGGTAACAGAAGGTACCTATTGCCTTGATATTGCGCTGAAAAGCCATCATATCAAAATAGAAGAGGTATTCGTCAAAACTCATGGTACTCAGTTCGTGACTGCGCAGAGCATTATAGTGATATGCCTTCAACTCTTCGGTCACAACGGGATCAAGCTTGACATAAGAGTCTTTTATCAATGATACCGCATCATATTGTGGCAAGCCCATACGTGCATCCTGAAAGTCGATGATCACCGGCTTGTCATGGTAAACAAGAATATTGCGGCTGTGAAAATCTCTGTGGTTAAGAACAAAGTGGCGTGGTGTTACCAGAAGCGCCGCTATGGCTTCAAATTCACGACGTAATCTGCTGATCGAATGCTGGTTAAAATGAGGCGCAAAGTAGTCGAGTAAACCATGTTCAATAAAAAAATCAAACTCAAACATGAGTTTTTCCTGATCGAAGCTGTTGCAGAATGGCAGGTCGTTCTTGTTGCCGCCAATAGCCTGAAGGCGAATCAGGATATCAATGATCTTACGATACAGTTCAGGAACGGTCTCTTCTGCTGGCGACCCGAAAATGTTCTGCAGCAGCAGATCCCCGCAATCTTCAAGAAGCAGGATTCCATGATGAGTATCAAGAGCCAGAACTGCCGGAACGGGAATGGCATGACGTGATAACAGTTCGTGCACAACAAGAAACGGGTAATTGCCTGCGGTTGATGCTTCAAATGCAGGGTCATAACAGGCAATACAGGACGTGTGCTCACCATTAACCCTGAAATACTGACGACTTGAAGCGTCACCCTGTATTTTTGTCATCGAATGAGGGGCGCCGCAAGAGGAGGTATACAGTGCGGTAATATTATTATGGATGACCATGGGAGAGTTTTCTGTCGGTCTCATTCTGATGAACGCAAAACCGCATCTCATACTATCATTTATAAAAAGCAAAAAAAAAGCACCTCATACAGCAAAGGTATAAGGTGCTTTGTCTTACAAGATCAACACTTACTTTTTAGGAGCTAAAGCAGCAGAGATGTTCTGCAACACCTGGTTGAGGGTGTTGATAACGTTGCCCACAAGCTCGGTAGCTGTTTTTCCAAGAGGCTCGGCAAGCTGAGCTGCAGTTTTGATACCGCTGTTCAGAAATTCAACCTGCTGCTGAGCAAGTTTGCCAAGTGTATCAATCAGGTTGTTGATGGCGCCTGATACGTCGTTGCTTGTTCCGTTTGACATGGTTTTTATGGTTTTGGTTTTAGAAAAAGATTTTGTTAGAAAATTTTGCCCTGTTCGGAGCGTTTTCCTTTTATTTAATTCAATTTAAAACATTTTCATGCTCAGAACAAATAGAAAAATAGGAGTAGAACTCATCCAGCAAGCCTGAAGTCAACCCGGGCTGGCTTAATTTTTTTACAATTTCCGATTTGTTTCAGTGCCCAATATATGATTAATTACCTTATTTTAATACGAAATAAAGTGTTATCAAATTATTTCAAGCCTGCTTACCAGGAGGATAATGGATTTTACCTATTACATGGAATTGGCTTTCCGGGAGGCTCTCAAGGCGTTTGAGCGTAAGGAGGTGCCTGTAGGAGCGGTTGTGCTTGATAGTAGTGGTCATGTTGTTGGCAGGGGGTATAATCAGGTGGAATCACTCTGTGATGCAACTGCCCATGCTGAAATGATTGCGTTGACTTCAGCAATGGCGACCATTGGCAGTAAATATCTTACTGATTGTACCCTTGCCGTTACTCTTGAGCCGTGTCCGATGTGCGCCGGCGCAATCGTCAACGCCAAAATCGGAAGAGTTATTTTCGGAGCGTATGATCCAAAAATGGGGGCTTCAGGGACAGTGATGAATGTGACCGGTTGTCAACAGCTCAACCATCAGCCTGAAGTTTTTGGTGGCATCATGGAGCATAAATGCCAGGCATTGCTGAAGGATTTTTTTCGGGAGCTTCGTCAGAATAATGGATAATGGTCAATGGTTCATTGAATCAGCCATTCTCCTTGAGCATATTTTTCAGTGAACTTGCCAGATGCGACACAATATCCTGCGCCATGCCGCTTCCGGTCGAAGGGGGCTGGATGGTGTCAAGACTTTCCATACCCGCTTTTTTTACAGCCTTGCTGATGGTTACTGACAAAATCGGGTTGCATTCCCTGATGATCTCTTTCAGCATGAATGAGGCTTCAAACATGCTTTGCTGAATAATCTCTTTTTTCTCCTCTTCAGTTGTGGCCTGGCAGTGACGGGTCGCAATAATACCGGCCAGGCAGGTGAGGTATGTGTTTGTGGCTCCTGCCAGAAAAAGGTTGAGAAAAAACGGGGTCAGCAGGTTTCCGCCCGGGAGCAGTGACGAGAGAGTATTGCTGAACGAAGACTGAATAATCGGTTTGATATGCTCAGGAATGTCCTCCTTTTTAAAGTCCGACAGTGGCAGGCATTCGTAAACGGCGCGCACAAGATCGATGAACTCTCTGAAATGCTGCTCGCGGTTGTGTATGGCGTAAACATGCCATAAGACCTTGATGTTATTGAGGAGCGACGTCGTTGTTCCATAAGATGTGTTTTGGGCAAAAGCACCCACAAAAAAGTTTTTTGTCGCGATTTGCCGGGTCATGTTGAGCGACTCAGTATCAAGGAGCTTAAGATTGGCACGCAACCAGCGCTGGTCTTTTGAAGTTTTTGACGGATCAGGATGCATGGGGTGCACCGGCTGTCGTCTGGCCATATAGCCGACATAGGAAGCCATCTGTTTCGAGTTTTCGTCCTTCGGCATTGCCGGCTTTTTTGGAACAGAAAAAAAATGGAGAGCTGCGGAGATTGCCGCAAGTATGATGGCTGAACTGACCAGCAGAAAGAGAGTGCCAGCGTAAGGGTGCAAAGAACGGCAAACAGCAACGACCATTGCAAGCTGGTTAACGGTAAAAACCACAACAAGAAGAATGAGGGCTGCAAGTGCGGTATAAAAAAACCGGGTTGCTTTGCGTTTCATGTCACTTCTGGTTCCGGAAGCCTGATGGAGTGGTCGACGCTGAATTGATAGTCACGGAAAATATCCTCGGCTTTTGGAAGCTGCCATTTTCCGTTTGCCAAAAGGTTTGTTGTCTCCTTGAGGCGGAAGGTGGTATGGCCGCATGTCCAGCAGTCATAATTTGCCATACCGGTACAAAGACAGGTTTTTTCCTTGACGGCAAGTGGTTGTCCGGGTTTTCTTTCTGAAAGTGCGGCGTAATAGGCATCGATATAGGTGCACTTTCCACCGTTTTCAAGAAGATAGCCGAGTCCCTCGCAGTTGGGTTTTATGGCGTAGCGCAGGGTAGGCGACGAGGTAAGCATACGCATCGGATAACCTGTGGTCGAAGCCATATTAACAACGATATCTTCTTCTTTGGCATTAATATAGTGCTGTTTGACGTCTGCTGGCAGTCCGGCCTCTTTGCTGATGGCAAAACGAGTGGCGACCTGCACCCCTGATGCACCCATGTTAAGATAGTCCAGAGCATCCGTACCAGTGAAAATGCCTCCTGCCGGTATGACAGGAATGTTCAGGCTCTCTTTTTTCAGAAAAGCAAGAACTTCAGTAAAGATTGTTTTGAGATCAAAGGTGCGCCAGTCGTCAGGTCCAAATCCAAGATGGCCTCCTGCAAGCGGCCCCTCAACAATAATATAATCAGGCAATCTGTTGAGCCGGATTGCCCGTTTCAGAAAAATGGAAAGCGCTCTGACCGAAGAGATGATAATGCCGATTTTCACATCCCTGAAGCGCGGGTGATCCTGAATAAGATCAAGGGTTCGAAGATTAAGGCCAGCCGCAAGAGTCAAACCATCAATACCCGCATCCATGGCAGCACAAAGCCTGATTTTCAGCGTTTCTATACCGCTGTTCATCGTCAGCTTTTCCATACAGTTCAGGAAAATGGCACCGTTTCCCGTTTTTTGGGAGATAGTGTACTCGATATATTTTTTTTGTGCTTTTGCAAGCTCTTCAAGGTCAAACAGTACGGCGGACTTGTCGGGAGTGCTGCTGTATTGGGTGTATTTTTTTCTTTTCTGGCTTACAAACGTGGTGTTGAAGATTCTGTCGCAGACATAGGTGACCAATGCATCGGAAATATGACCGATTCCGCCGAGTTTTTCGGCTGCAAGAGCAAGTTCGGTGGTTGAAATATTCACGCCCATACCACCAATAATAATGGGGACATATTCTTTTCCACCTAATTGTAACCTGAAATTGTCTACGTTCATTTTTGTTATTTATCTATAAGAGGTATAAAGCATTAAACATTTACAGATCATCATTTCCTTCGTTGCGGGGAGCCAGAGAAAATGGCTGAAAACCCGCAACCCGTGCCAAAAATTACTTAAGATATCATATTTCGGTTTATAAATCTACAGACAATTCCCGGAAAATTTCCTGCTTTTCAACTATTCTCTCTCTTTCAGAAATAAACTTTTGTGTCATGAAGTGGATGAAGTTTGAGAAAAGGTTAAGAGAATATTAAATTAGGTGCCGAACAGCGGTTTGAAAAGAAAATTTAAGGAATTATAAACATCCTGAAAAGAGGAGCGACACAATGATAAAACTTGTCTTATTGCGGCATGGAGAGAGTCAGTGGAACCGT
>CAILXE010000138.1 GCA_903838095.1 uncultured Chlorobiaceae bacterium | reverse complement strand
TCCATGCGACTGCACAATCTGGTTGGCTATGCTCAGCCCCATACCGGTGCCATCTTCCTTGGTTGTAAAATAGAGATTGAATATCTGCGCAATTGCCTTTTCTGAAATACCGCTGCCATTATCTGCGATTTCAATAACCCCTTTGCTCGCTTGTCGATAGACTTTTATTGTGATACCGCCCCCTGCCTCTGTGGCCTCAACCCCATTCTTGACGATATTAAGCAGCGCCTGCTGCATCTGTTCAGGATCAAGAAGCACCGTGACGCCACTCTCAGCCTGTAAGGAAAAGTTGAGACCTTTTTCAGCCGCTTCTCCCTGAAGAAGCGGACGATAAGAGGTAACAAAATTGTCCAGATCTGTTTTTAGCGTCATCAGTGGTGTGGGACGAGCAAATTTCAAAAATCGCTGTATAATAGCATTCACACGATGCACCTCTGAAACAACAGCACGAACAAGTTGACGGTAATCATCTTCATCTGTTGTGGGTGAAAACTCAATATCAAGCCGTTGTGCCATAATTCCAATGGCATTGAGAGGATTTCTGATTTCATGGGCAACACCTGAAGCCAGCTCACCCATTGCAGTAAGCTTTTCCTGGCGGTTGATAATATGCTGCATTGCACGCTGTTCACTCAGATCACGCACAACCCCCAGAGCGCCTTCGACAGCGTCATGAGTGCCGGTAATAAGACTGAAGTTCCCTGCCAGATAAAGAGGCTTGCCCTTGACGACGCACTCAAACTCCCTGCTGAACGGCGCTGAATGTTCAGTCATAATGGCCTCAAAAAACCTGGCGCATTCGGGAAGAACAAGAGCAACCGGTTTATCCTGAGCATTCGGGAAAGAAACACAGAAAAGTCTTTCAGCAGCTCCATTCATCAGAGTAATGCGACCTGCTGCATTGACAGCTACCACCACATCCGCCATACTGTCGAGTATTGTTGAAGAAAATGTCTGCGCACGCTCATACGCATGAGTCATAAGCGCTTCATTCCTGCGGGTCATCACAAGTATAAACAGAATGAGAGCGCCGAATATTGCCAGAACAGTCAGCAGAATAAACCGGTTTTGCAATTTGCCTAATGCTACGGAAAAATGGTCCGTTTGAAGCCCTATTCGCAGCAACCCGATATTGGTACCTTTGTAATAAAAGGGATTGACAATTTCATACACTTTTCGACCATCGAATATTGTGAATCGTGTTGTGGGTTGATGCTTCAGCAGCGCAGCAGAAAGCACCGAATCAGACTGGATGGGTGTGACCCCTGAAACATTTGGTGTGGCTGCGAGAATTGCTGTAGTATCCTGCCAAATAATATAATCAATGCCACTTTTTTCAGCTCCAATTCGCTGAATCAGCTTTCCGACTCCCAGCTCTCGCCGAAGGGCTATCAACCTGGATGCATCAATATTTCCGGCAATAGCACCTCCTCTGCTGCGAGAAACCGCAGCAATAAGACGAGCGCCTCTGTTGGACGAACTTTCTCTGATACCAACCACCAGTGAATCTGTTTGGCCTGAAAAAATTGGTTGCAACTCCAGCATTGGATCACATTGCTGGTTTAATGGTTTATGATCAGGTGGGCTGTTATAGGCAATACGCCTTCCGGAACGGTCAAAAATGTTGATGCGGTATAATCCGCTTGATCCGGCAATTTCATTGAGATTTGCCGAGGTTAATGGTGTTTTTTTATCAATTCTGTCCAAAAGCCGGAGCTGATCAAGAAGGCTTCCGGTAAGCAGAGAGCTATGCTCATTGTAACCCGCAAGAGCATTTTCAGCGCCTTCGGTCAATGCGTGAATAAGCAAGGTCGCCTCTTCACGCATGATATGCTCTATCTCTGATTTTCTGTATTGATATTCAAAAAGGGCCGTACCAAGAAATGTCAGTACCAGGAGAAGGAATAGAGCTGCAAGATAACCGGGAGAAAGCAACAGGGCCCATTTCCGCAAGAAACTTTCTGATTTCATCTTTTTCTGCAATGACCGCATTTTTGACCACAACGCCATATTTGCCCTTCGTGATCATAACACCAAACCTGTTCAAAGACATCCGTATGAATTCCCTTGTCAGGTTATGGTTAATAGTTAAAAAACAATAACCATAAAAGCAGAAATAACGGCAGAAGAATCGGAATCGAATATTTATAAGCATACTGCAAAAAATCCGGCATATCAACTCCTGCCTGCAGGGCAATATTTTTAACCATAAAGTTAGGCGCATTGCCGATATAGGTCATAGCTCCAAAAAAGACCGATGCAAGAGATATGGCCATGAGGTAAATATCTGATGAAACATCACCCTGAACGGAGGAATCTATACCATCTGCAAACATCTTTATGTCGGCAGGTGAAGAAAGTTCAAGTCCAAACTTTCCTAAAGCGCCAGCGAAGAAATTCATGTAGGTAGGAGCGTTATCCAGAACACCGGAAAGAAGCCCGGTCATCCAGTAAAACCTTGAGACAGAAAATGCGGCCGCATGAGTGTGAGCATAGGCTCCGATAAGCTCCAATGCCGGAATCATTGTTGCAAAAATACCGATAAAAAGAAAAGCAACCTCCCTGAGCGGCTCAAAATTGAATTCATTACCCTTGAGCGCCTTGTGATCAGCAGTTTTATGAGCTGCAAAAACAACACTGAACATGATCAGTTCACGAAAACCAAATGGCAGATGGAACATCTCCTGCAGACCTGGAAAACCCTCAATAACTGCCGGGTCAAGAAAAACAGCCAGAATGATAATTGCGAGATAGAAAAAGTTTTTTGCCCCTGTAATGCTGACTCCGCCTTTTATCTCGGCGCTTTGATTTTTGCTGTGCCCTGCTCTTGCGTCAAACGCCATAAATATCAGAATTAGAAGTGTAACAGTGGCGATCCAGGGAAGCCAAACTTTTGAGAGTACCCAGAAAAAAGGAACCCCCTTCAAAAACCCCAGAAAAAGCGGAGGATCTCCAATCGGTGTAAGTCCCCCGCCGATATTGCTGACAAGAAAAATAAAAAAGACAATATGAAAAGGCTTCAGACGTCCTTTATTGATGCGCATGTAAGGTCGTATCAGCAGCATTGACGCGCCGGTTGTTCCTATCAGATTGGCAAGCACCGCGCCGGTAAAAAGCAGAAGAGCGTTTATCCCCGGCATCCCTCTTCGCTCGATTGTTATCAGAATACCGCCGGATACAACAAACAGTGATGACACCAGGGCAATAAATGACAGGTACTCTTCAAGAGTCCGCTCAAGCATCCGTGTTCCATGCTCAATAAAAAAGGCATAGTAAGCTGCCACAACAATCCCGAGTCCAATGGCAATCGCTGGATAGTGACGTTCCCAGAATCGGTGAAAAAACAGAGGCCCAAGAGCAATCATCACCAGAAGAATGACAAAAGGGGCTATGAGCCAAACCGGCGGGAGATGATCTGATGGTATCATAGCATGGTTTCAGTGACGCGATACTGTTCTTGCAGAAAAGCTGGCATCATGCCTGCCTTCAGGATCATTGATGTTCTTGAGTGCGCCGCTATTCTGGAGCGCAAGCTCTTCAATACGGGACTCATCAAGAAACGATAAGAGCGAATTGTTTCTCTCAATATGGCGAAGGATGATTCTGCAGCGGGATTTTGGCTCATAACAGGCACAGAGAGGTTCAAGACAACCGGATTGAGGGTTCCTGAACGCTGTTGCGAAACGCAATGGATTTCGCTGTGAGCAGAGTTGTTGAACAATATCCTGGTCAAGAAAAGGCAGATCACAGGCTGCAACCACCCATGCTGCTTCTGGTCGGGCTTGCTGGGCAGAAAGCAGGCCTCCCATAGGTCCGATGCCAAGGTATGAGTCGGTGATCAGTGGAATCCCGAAATGGCGGTATGTTTCAGCCTGTTCCTCACGGCAGGAAATGAACACTTCGCTGCACTGCTTCTGAAGAAGCGCTGCGGTATGCACCAGTTGGTTATCGGCATGATATGCAAGAAGCGCTTTGTCACTGCCCATGCGGGAGCTGCGCCCACCGGCCAATACCAGACCGTTCAGCGGATGCTCTTTTAATGAGGAGGTGAGCAAAAAGGCTTCAATAAATGCGGCAATATCACCAATACAGTCGCGATGCAGAACCGGGTAACCATATACTGCATAAGCAACGGGATCGTCAGGAACGACCAGAGCGACAATATTGGTCAAGGCTCCTGTGCTGACAAGATCAAGTATCCTGCGTTCAGTATCAACCAGAAGGACTTTTGGCAGTGGAAGTTCCTTGAGACCTTCTACCAGCAGCAGATCCTCATCAGCAAAAACATGGCGCTCAAGGAGTTGAGAAGCTGAACTCTTCTCATGGCTTGTGATAACGGCTTTTGTTGCTGGATCAGAAATCATGACCGTGTCTGCCCCTGCCTGACGTACAATCCAGGAGTCTTTGCCCTCACGGTCAAGATCAAACCGATGACAGCCATGCTTGTAATATGCAAGAGTAAATTTTGCTGACAGATGACGAACAACCCCCGCGATAAGGGTTGTTTTTCCGGAACCGGAATAGCCGCAAAAGGCTATTTCAAAAGGGTGAAACAGCATGGTTTTTATGATAACAGACTTGCCCAGGGCAGCAATGTACAGGTCACCACCGATCCGGCAGGATGCGGTACAGCAGAAGCTTCTGCTTCAACCAGACAGTTCGAACCCACAACCGACGTTATCATGTGAGATTCAACTTTTGGAGATACCCTGCACAGCAACTTGCCACCTTCAATCCATACTGTTCCAAATAAAAAACGGTGGCGCTTTTTATCTGTCGGAAATGGTTCGGCAAGAATGGCCTGAAAAGTATCTGGTTTATTATTTCCCTGCAACATGCCAAGTGCCGGAACACAATACTTCACAAAGCATACAAGCGCAGAAACAGGGTTCCCTGGAAGAGAAAAAACAGCTTTTCCCTCGGAAGTGGCGCCAAAATAAAGGGGTTTTCCTGGTTTTTGAGCAACATTCCAGAACTTTTTTTTCACACCAAGCGCAGACAGCTCTTGTTGGACAAAATCATACTCTCCTGTTGAGATGCCACCTGCCGTAATGAGCATATCTGATGTATCCAACCCTGACACCAATGCTTCCCGTAACAACTCCCGGTCATCCGGAGCATAATAAAGTCCCACCGGCTCAACGGCAATTGCCCGGCAGGCGGCTTCCAGCATAAAGCGATTGCAGTTATAGATCTGGGCTCCAGTCACCTCCTCGCCGGGCATTCGTATCTCATCACCAACTGTAACAATGGATACTTTAGGAGTTCTCTGTACAGCCACTGATGCAAAACCAAATGAGGCAAGAACTGCTATTTCAGAAGGTTTGAGGGCATTTCCCTTACGGAGAAGTACTTCACCCACGGCGACTTCTTCGCCACCATAACGAACGTTGCCTCCTTGTTTTGACGCATTGTATATATCGACATATTCAGAACCGAAACCGCTGCTCTCTTCAAAAGCCACAACAGTATCCGCGCCTTCAGGCATAGGGGCGCCGGTCATAATTTCAGCACAACACTTTGTGGCAACAGGAAAAAGAGAAAAAGAACCTGCGGGAATTTTCTGGGAAACATGCAATCGAACCGGAGAGTCTTCGGATGCATGACGAACATCATTCCATTTGAGGGCAAAACCGTCCATTGCTGCATTGGTAAATCGCGGCAGTGAAAAAGGAGCTGTTATGTCCTGGGCAAGAACCCTGCCCTGAACTCCATCAAGCGGAAGCTCTTCAATACCCAGTGACGTCATCGACTGGCTGATGAGGCTTTGTGCCTCCCTTACAGTAGTTAGCATGCGTGTCCCTCCCCTTTTATCATGGCAAATGCGTGAAATATCGCTGGCACAAGCACCTCAAGCGCATCGCTCACTGCTCCGGCACTTCCAGGTAAACAGATAACCATCGTCGATCCTACCATTCCTGCGGCAAGCCTTGAAAGCATGGCTGTCTTGATTTTACCCTGTCCCCAGTGAAAAAGCGCCTGCTCAATTCCAGGTAATTTACGTGAAAATCTGGGAAGAAGCGCCTCCACAGTAACATCACGCGGACCGAGACCTGTTCCTCCTGTTGTAATAATCAACTCCACCCCGCCAGCAGTCCACTCATCGATAACCGACAGAATTTCCTCTTGATCATCGGCAATAATCCGCAACTCTCCGATGGGACATCCTGCTGCCTCAAAGCCTTCTCGCAGCAATTTGCCAGAGCGGTCTTGCGCACGACCCGAAGAGATCGAATCGGACATCACAAGAATTGATGTTTTTGGTCGATAGTCATCAGATTCATGAGATTTTCCTCCGGTTTTCTTGTCCAGCCTTATAGATCCTATCTCCATGGATTTGTCCACCGCCTTGCACATATCATAGATAGTCAGCGCAGCAACCGAGACCGCTGTCAAGGCTTCCATCTCTACCCCGGTTGACTCTTGTGTTTTGACGGTTGCCACAATCTCAATCCGGTCTGTCTGAACATCAAAAACAATGTCGGCCCATGAGAGATTAAGCTGATGGCAAAGAGGAATGAGATGAGCGGTATTTTTGGCCGCCATGATACCGGCAAGCTTGGCTGTGGTCAGAACATTGCCTTTTGGAAGAGCCGCGTGAGAGAGCAGTTCTATTGTGGCAGGTTGCATCAGGATATATCCGGAAGCCCGGGCAACCCGGAGCGTACCGGGCTTTCCCGAAACATCAACCATGGCGATGTCACCGGTGTCGTCAAGGTGTGTAAACTCCATCGCTATTGATACACTTTTTTATTAAGACAATTTACATCGAAGGGGCATTTAATCCAGCCTGGGCTTGACGCCCTTGATATCATGACAAGAAACAACACCAAGCAGATAATCACTTTCATCAGTGATGGGGATCGCCCTGAATGAGTAACGGAAAAACATGTCAACAGCATCATGCAGTGTATCATCCGGGTTGAGGGTAATAAGACTGTCCGTCATGATGTCCCCAAGAGTCTGCTCCGGCTCCGCCGCAATCAACTCCCTGATATCAACAACTCCCTGCAAGATGTTTTCTGCACTCACAACATACACATACATAATGACGTCCATATCACCGGCCACTTCCCGAAAATTATCGATCACCTCTTTGACCATCGTCTCAACAGGGCGTTTGATAACCTGCTGCGTGGAATAGAGCATTATATTTTCGTCATTCTGGTCTATGATCTGCTGCACCCTCTGCTTGTTTTCACTATCGACAAACTCGATAATCTCATCGGCTTCAGAGGCTGGCAATACTGAAAGAATTCCGGCAACCTGTGCAGGACTCATCTCATTGATCAATCCGGCAGCCTTCTCTTTTTCCATGGATCTGATCAGTTCCCTCTGCACCCTTGGCTCAACCTCTTCGAGTGTATCAGAAGCCAGCTCAGGTTCAAGCTCGTTGAAAACCGCTATGCGCTGATTGCCTTCAAGCTCTTCGAGAATATCGGCAAGATCAACCGGATGGATGTCGTTAATATTTTCCTTGAGGACATTGAGCTTGACGTTGCCTTCAAAACTTCCGATAGTATCAGGTAACGGCTGAACATAAAGCCACGAAATACTGGAATCTTCTTTGTGCCTTGCAAGATAGTTTGCGAGCTTTTTAAAGCCCATCCGACGAAGGATACGAAAACGATTGAAATCAACCTCAGTGACAAAAAGTTTTTCGTTCTGGAATAACAACTTGACATCATAGACCACCTCAAC
>CAILXE010000137.1 GCA_903838095.1 uncultured Chlorobiaceae bacterium | reverse complement strand
TCAAGATGGCCGTTGGTAAAAGGATCAAATGTTCCCGGATAAATCGCCTTGTTTTTCATAGTCTGAAAGTGTCATGACTGAAAAAAGTAACTCTTGTCATACCATAATCCTTGTGAAAAGTGTAATACGGTGATGAACTGAAGTCGAGATGTGTACTATGTTCGACAAGGAGCATACCCTCTTCGGCAAGAAGAGTACTCCCAAAAATCATCTCGATCAACTGATCATAATCCGGCCATGAATATGGTGGATCACAAAAAAGAAGATCGAACTGCCCTGTCACACGACCGAGAAATGCTGAAACATCGGCGTTAACAATTTTGACACTCCCCGGCACACCAATCTGAAGAGCAGTCTCCTTCATGGCTTTCAGTGCATCGATATGCTGATCCACAAAACATACTGAGGCCGCACCACGACTCAGTGCCTCAAAACCAAGCGAACCAAACCCGGCAAACAAATCAAGAACGGAAATGCCTTCAAAGTCAATTCTGGCCGCAAGAGTATCAAAAATAGATTTTTTTACCCTGCTGCTGCAAGGACGAATAGCATGCGACGACGAACTCCTTATTTTTCGTCCTTTATATTCCCCGGCCAGAATCTGCATAAAACCGCTTCAGCCTAAAAATCACCAAAGACGGTCTCGCTGAGAATGGCCAGTGCCTTGACCGCATCATCCTTTGATGGTGGCTTTCCGTGCCAGTTGCTTTTATCCGGCATGGAGCCTTCAAAAAAGTGAACTCCTTTTCCCATAATTGTCGTTGCAAGAACAACCGTTGGCCTCTCACGCTTTTTAACTGATTTGATACTTTCGATAGTAGTGACAAAATCCTCCATATCATTACCATCACATTGATAAACATCCCAACCGAATGAGCGCCATTTATCGGCAAACGGTTCAACGCCCATGATTGAGGAGACCTCGCCATCAATCTGAAGATTATTATAATCGACTATACCGATAATATTGTCAAGATGGTAATGGGACGCACTCATCGCGGCTTCCCAAATCTGCCCTTCCTGACACTCGCCATCACCCATCAAACAGATAACATCGTTCGTCTTTCCATCTATACGAAGACCAAGGGCTGCACCAACAGCAACAGAGAGACCCTGACCAAGGGAACCGGAGGCAATTCTTATACCAGGCAGTCTCGACTCAGAGGTGGGATGGCCCTGCAGATAAGAGTTAACCTGCCGCAGTGAGCTGAGTTCACTGAGCGGAAAATAACCTGAACGGGCAAGAACACTATACCATACCGGCGCAATATGGCCATTGGAGAGAAAAACAAGATCTTCGTCTTGATGAGACCAGAACTCGTGTGGCTTATGCTGAAGCACTCTGAAGTAAAGTGCGGTAAAAATATCGGCCATTCCAAGCGAACCGCCCGTATGGCCGGAATTGGCCATCGCAAGCATTCGGATAACATCCCGACGAACCTGGCGGGCCATCTCTTTGAGATCATCAATTGCTTCAAGTTCAAGAAGCTCGCCTTTTTTTTCAGCAGGATAAAGTTTTACGTCTTTTGCCATGATTAAAATATAGAGTTAATAACATTCATTCATGCCGTCGCTTTTTCTCCCTGACAAACCGCCATATCGAAAAAAAAAGCAGCAAAACAAAAAAAACAGAGACCGGGATAGTGTATAAGGCAACATAACCGCCAATCTCCTGCCATTTGCTACCCAGGAAAAATCCTCCATAAAGCAACAAGGCATTCCAGGCAAAAGCGCTGGTCATTGCAGCAAGAAGCACAAACGAAATCCTGAGGTGCATCAAACCTGCCATAACCGAAATAACCGCCCTGGAACCGAACAGAAACCTGTTCACGAGTACCGCAAGGTATCCGTGAGTGGCAAATTTCCCACGAAGCAGCTCCATATCAGAGGGTGGAAAAAACCGGTGAATGCTTTTCGAGAAGCGGTGCTGCGCCGCAGTAGCACCCTCGGCATATAATTTCAACCCCAGATATTTGCTGAGCAAATAGACCAGCATAAAACCGACCGTTGAACCAAGCGAAGCCGAAAAAAGAGCACCTCCAAATGTTAGCTGGCTGGTGTTGTATAAAAGATAACCTATAAAGGCTACAGGAACATCACCAGGTATCGGCGGCACAACGTTTTCAAGAAACGCAATCAAAAACAGAAAAACATAGACCGCAACAGGGTCGGCATGCTGCAGCCATACAATCGCAGATTCAAGCATTACAAACCCGGTCTATCGTTACTGTTGTTTCAGTCAAGCTCCAGCACTCTTCTCTGCACCTCACTATAGGCGTCCTCAACACTTCCCAGATCAAAGCGGAAACGATCCTTGTCCATTTTTTCATTCGTCTCCAGATCCCAGAACCGGCAGGTATCAGGGCTTATCTCATCGCCAAGCAG
>CAILXE010000136.1 GCA_903838095.1 uncultured Chlorobiaceae bacterium | reverse complement strand
GGAATAAAAAGCGGGAAATAGGCGTTGACATGGCCAGTCTCCTTGAACATGCGGTCGAGGGCCGTCTGCATTTTTTCCCATATTGCATAGCCATTTGGACGTATGACCATACATCCCTTGACATCTGCATAATCTGCCAGTTTCGCCGAACGCACAAGGTCAATATACCATTGTGAATAGTCCTCGCTTCTTGAAGTGATCTTGTCTGCCACGGTTCTTGTAATTTTGATGGTGTTAGGTGGAGCGCTCTTATTTATAATGGGTTAATGCTTTTCTACAACAAAAGATCACTGAAGCGTAAAACCCGTTCACTGAACATACAAAAAAGTCGGTTCATGGATACAAAAAAGCTGTAATCCTGTTTTTGGATGACTCTGAAACCTCTACTCAAACTTTTTCATCTTCTCCATCAGGTTTTTCAGATGCTCCTTCTGCTGACTTCCAAGCGGCTTCTGATTGTTTGCAATTTTCTTGTAGCCGGCGGGCACACTAAACAGCGATGGGGAGACGGCTTTCTCTGAAATGCCGGTGAGTTCCATAATGTAGGGACCGTTATCATCATGCTGAATAATTTTAACAGGAAACCCTTCAACTCCTGCTGCGCTGAGCGTTTTGGCAAGTTGGGTGTTTGAAAGTCGCGGATTCTGTGTCTGCAAAATTCTGAAGGTCGAGAAATCCCCCAGATCGCGTGTTACCCAAAGCTCAAGTTTTTCGGTGGTACTGGTGAGAATGATATGCTCGCAGTTATAGCCTTTTATGATTTGGCTACCAGCTCGGGCAAGGTTGTAGTTACTGTCAAAATCAAGGAAAAGCGCATTTTCGGCTGCCGTTCTGAGATTGACAATGGTATAATTTTTTGCCTGGTGGTTAATGATATAGGCAACATCCGGCTGGGCTGCCTTTGTAATAACGGTGGTCTTGAACTGATCAGGAATTTTGTTTATCTGCATGATCATATCCATACGCTGCGTGTTCAATCCAAAAAAATAGGTCACGGTTGCCTTGCCATTTGGCATGACAAGTGACATATCCATGGTGCCGGTAAACTTTGATGCGGCTGATGCGCTGCTTGAGCCAGTGAGAGCGGCAAACAGCAGAAAAAGGAAAAGGAGGACGTTGTTCATTGTAAAAGAGATGGTATCGGGTTCTGTTTTTTTGTTGACAGATAGACGGCGCTTACAGTGAATGTACAATTTGCAAAGTTACTTGACCATGATCTTTTTAAAAAGGTTGATGGGGTGTATATTCGGTCTTGTTGCTGCTCAATCAGTGCAATGTGAACAGTATATGCTTAATTTCGGGTATAACGGAGAGGGATGGAAGAGCTGAAGGAGTGGAATGTCGTAAGCCTGCTCAAAACAACTGCCGAATATTTTATTGCAAAAAGTGTTGACGAGCCTCGAATCAGCTCGGAACTTCTGCTGGGACATGTTCTTTCTCTTGGTCGGCTTCAGCTTTATCTGAATCATGACAGGGTGGTTTCTCAGAATGAGCTTGACCGTTTCAGAACTCTTTGCCGCCAGCGGCTTGGCGGCCGTCCAGTGCAGTATATCACTGGGGAGCAGTATTTTTATGGTTTGTCGTTTTTGGTGGATGAACGAGTACTTATTCCCCGTCCGGAGACCGAACTTCTGGTTGAACATGCCTTTACATCACTCGGTATGACGGCGCGCGGTGGCCTGGAGAGGGCGAGCGTCCTGGATATTGGAACAGGAAGCGGCTGTATTGCCGTAACAATGGCTAAACTCTGCCCGTCACTCAAGGTAACTGCTGTCGATTGCTCGCTTGATGCTCTGGCGGTTGCCCGGGAAAATGCGGCAAGGCATAGTGTAGAATCGCAGGTAACCTTCATTCAAGCCGACATGTTTGATGCAGGGTTTACTGACAGAGTATCAAAGAGCGCTTATGATCTGATTGTCTCCAATCCGCCTTATATTCCCCGTTCCGAATGGCATGGGCTTCAACGGGAGGTGCGAGAGTACGAACCAGAAATTGCGCTGACGACACAAGAAGGGTTCGAGTGCTACAAGGCAATTGCAGAACTGGCCCCGTCACTGCTCGGCCCGGGAGGAAAACTCTGTATGGAACTGCATGCTGATGGCGCCGAAGCGGTGTCAGAACTCATCGCGCATCATGGTTTTACCGGAATCACGATCTCAAAGGACTATTCCGGCCTTGAAAGGATTATTTCAGGGAATGTTCCCTGAAAAGGGTGCGTTATATATCATTCGCACGGGGCAGAAACAATTAGTTTTTTTAAATTCCCCTGTGTTGAAATCTTTACGGTTTATTGTAATGAGGTATTATGGAAATTGATGGATCCTCGTGAACTCAATGGAAGGGAAAGGCAGGTGCTGGGTATCATTATACAGGCCTATGTGGTGACCGCTGCTCCTGTGGGTTCGAGATATATTGCCAAAAATTACAATCTCGGCTTGTCTGATGCCACGATTCGCAATGTCATGGCTGATCTTGAAGATGAAGGATATATCAGTCAACCGCACACCTCGGCGGGAAGAATCCCGACTGACAAGGGGTATCGTTACTATGTTGATCTCATAATGACTTTTCAATGTCTCAATGAAAGGGAAAAAAAGAGCATTGAGGCAAATATCGGTCAAATCAGTATTGATCGCAAGGGCACCTCTTCGGATGTGCTCCTGTCGGCAGTCAAAGTGCTTGGCACCATTTCACGTCAACTGAGCGTTGTCCTCTCTCCTACCCTTTCAAATGCAATGTTTGAAAAACTCGATATGGTATTGCTGAGTTCAACCCGCATGATGGTTATTCTCTCAATTCAGTCGTTGTTTGTCAAAACTATTGTGATGGAACTTGATCTTGAGGTCTCCCGCCAAACCGTGAATGAGGTGGTTGATGTGCTCAATCAAAGGCTTTCAGGACTGACACTGGCCGAAATCCGCCGTTCGATTAACCAACGGCTTTCAGGTTGTGATTGCGATTCCGCATTGAAAAATCTTATTGTACGTTCAGCGGGAACTCTTTTTGACGAATCACCTGTTTTTGAACGCCTCTTTATATCTGGCGCAGAATACATTGTTGATCAGCCCGAATTCAAACAGCCTGAAAAAGTCCGGGAGCTTATCACCATGATCGAAGACAAATTCAGTATGGCCAAACTTGTTGAAAATATAGGGCCATCGCGCATGGATATTTCTATCACTATTGGAAAAGAGAATTGCGAACGACATGCCGAAGACCTGACGATTGTTTCTACACCCTATTATGTTGGCAACATGGTAGGTAAACTGGGGATTCTGGGACCAAAAAGAATGGATTATGAACACGCCGTTCGTGTTCTCAATTATATGGCAGACAGCCTTTCAGCAACGCTGTCTGGTGTTAACTAAAAAATTGTAATGTATTTATGACAAAGAACGAAACAGACGTAAAGAAAATTCAGGATATTGAGGATGTTAACGACACAACATCACATCAAGAAGAATGCTCGCAAGAAGAGACTTCTCAGGAAATAGATACTTCGCTCGCAAGAATTGGTGAACTTGAAGCAGAACTGAACAAACAGAAAGAACAGAGCGACAAATATCGCGACGAATTGTTGCGCAAAGCTGCCGATTTTGAGAATTTCCGCAAGCAGAAAGAGCGCGAGACCATGATGGCGTCATCAAGAGCTCTTGAAAATATTATCAGAGAACTGCTTCCCATTGTTGATGATGTCAAAAGACTTCTGCAGCACGCTCCACTCAGTGCTGAAATATCAAACGAAGCCAGACCGTATATTGAAGGCGTAGAGCTGGTAAAGAAAAATCTTGAAAAGTGGCTTTCGGAAAAGGGTGTTAACGCAATCGAATCGAAAGGGATGATGCTTGATGTGAATTTTCATGAAGCCATTTCACAGATCGATCATCCTGAGGCAGAGACAGACACTATTATTGAAGAGTATCAGACCGGCTATCTTCTTGGTGAGAAAGTCATCAGACACGCAAAGGTTATTGTTGCCAGATAGCAAAGAGCTTTTTTTACATTGAATCGACATGAAAATATGAAGAAAGAGTACTATGAGGTTCTTGGCGTCAGCAAAACGGCGACCAAGGACGAGATAAAAAAGGCATACAGGAAGCTGGCCTTACAGTTTCATCCCGATAAAAATCCTGACAACAAGGATGCGGAAGAGCACTTCAAGGAGGTCAATGAAGCGTATGAAGTGCTGAGCAATGATGACAAGAGACGTCGTTATGACCAGTTTGGTCATGCCGGTGTCGGATCTTCTGCGGCTTCCGGTGGGGGTGGTCAGTACGGCGGTGGCGCTGATATCAATGATATTTTCAGCGCTTTCAACGATATGTTCACTGGAGGCCGGAGGGGTGGATCTCCATTTGGTTTTGAAGAGGCCTTCGGTGGAGGTGGTGGCAGAAGAGGACGCACTCACGGAGGAATTCCCGGAACAGATCTGAAAATCCGACTCAAACTGACTCTTGAAGAGATTGCCAAAGGGGTTGAAAAGACGCTGAAAATCAAAAAACAGGTCTCCTGCAAAGAGTGTAACGGCAGCGGTTCAAAATCCGGAGCTACGGAGAACTGCCAGACATGCCAGGGCAGCGGCGAAGTTCGACAGGTATCCAAAACAATGTTTGGCCAGTTTGTCAATGTTGCTCCATGTCCGACATGCGGCGGTGAAGGGAGAGTTATCAAGGATCGCTGTCCATCCTGTTACGGAGAAGGGATCAAGCTTGGGGAGGTAACCGTCAAGGTTACTGTTCCTTCAGGTGTCGAAAACGGGAACTACCTGACCCTGCGCGGCCAGGGCAATGCCGGCCCAAGAGGCGGAGCTGCCGGAGACCTGATTGTTGTGCTTGAGGAGATACCCCATGAACTCTTTTCGCGTAAAGGAAACGATGTGGTCTATACTCTTGCTGTCAGTTTCCCGGATCTGGTTCTTGGCACAAAAGTTGAAGTTCCAACGCTGGATGGAGCGGTCAAGCTTACCATTCCTTCTTCGACTCAGCCGGAAACCATGCTCCGCATACCAGGTCATGGCATTGGCCACCTGAAAGGATCCGGCCATGGCGACCAGTATGTCAAAGTCAATGTTTACGTGCCAAAAGATATTTCGCATCAGGACAAAGAGCTTTTAAGGGAGATGCAGAAATCTTCCGGGCTTTCACCCACGGCCCATAATGATAAAGATGCCAAAAGTTTTTTTGAAAAAGCCCGCGATATCTTCAGTTAAGATCTTGACAACAAGAAAAAGGCCGGTTTGTTTCCGGCCTTTTTCTTGTTAACCTGTAAACTTTTTCCGGTTCAGTTGACAATACCTGCCAGCAGCTCTGCCAGCTCACATTCATCCCCGATACAACCAGACTTCTCTTCCGTTTGAGTAATAACATTGACGATATTGCGCACAACGTCTTTATTAAATGCAGTCGGCATCAGATAATCGCGTGTCGGTTCGATGGAGAATGCAATTGAAGTTGCCACCGCCATCTTGATTTCAGGAGTAACTTTTTTGAGTCCGCTTGCAAAAAGGCCCCGAAACAATCCGGGAAACACAAGCGCGTTATTCACCTGGTTTGGCATATCTGACCGACCGGTTCCTACAATGCTTGCGCCTGCCTTGTAGGCCAGCTCAGGCATGATTTCCGGTTCCGGATTGGCCATCGCAAAAATAAACGGTGAACGGTTCATCCCCTCAATCATTGCTGGAGTCACAATATTGCCAACAGAGACGCCAACAAAGACATCAGCTCCAATCAACGCACTCTGCAAATCACCCTTGTGCTTCGCCTTGTTACTTATTTGAGCAATATTCTGTTTAATGGCATTCATCCCCGGACGACCGTCGTAAATTGCTCCCTGAGTATCGACCAGCACCACCTCTCTGACCTGCGCATGAATCAAAAGCCTTGCAATGGCAATACCCGCAGCTCCAGCACCATTAATGACTATGGACAACTCTTTCAACTCCCGTCCCGTGACACGACAGGCATTGATGATGGCCGCCAAAGTGACAATAGCTGTTCCATCCTGGTCATCATGAAAAACCGGAATTGACAACTCTTTTTCAAGACGTTCAAAAATTTCAAAGCAGCGCGGCGCTGAAATATCTTCAAGGTTTATGCCTGCAAAACTTGGCTCAATAAGCTTGCAGAATTTCACAATATCTTCAACATCGGTAGAGTTGAT
>CAILXE010000135.1 GCA_903838095.1 uncultured Chlorobiaceae bacterium | reverse complement strand
TTCCCCTCGTGCCGGATATCGGCAATTATCTTTTCGGCGGCAGCTCGTCTGATCAGGCGATCACCCTCGGAGGCGTTACGCCTGAAGGCAATGACGGCGTCAACGACATGACCTATCTCATTCTCAAGGTTACTGAAATGCTCTCCATTCGCGACCCCAATGTCAACGCGCGTTTCAGCGTGAAGAAAAATAGTGATGCCTACCTGAAACGGCTCTGTGAAGTAAATTACATCACCGCGGCCACTCCCTCCATGCACAGCGATGAAAATGTCTTTGCCGCGCTTTCCCCGCACGGCTCGGAAATCTCTGACATTCGCGATTGGGCCGCTACCGGCTGCGTCGAGCCGACTCTCTGCGGCAAACACATGGGGCATACCGGATCAATTCTGATGAACATGGTCGCGGCGCTCGAAATGGCTCTCAACAACGGCCGTCACCCGGCGATGAACTGGGATCTCGGGCCAACTACGGGAAGCATTGAAAAAGGCAGCTTCACCAACTTTGATGATTTTTTCAAGGCATTTACGGCGCAGCAGGAATTTCTCATTGCCCGGGCAGTGGAACTAAACAACTTGCTTGCCGATGCACATACTGTGCTGCGACCCTCGCCATTGCTCAGTTCTCTCATCAGCGGCAGCATTGAAAAGGGGATTGATGTGACCAAAGGTGGAGCCATTTACAACACCTCCGGCACTTCCAATATCGGGCTTGCGGATGTTACTGATTCGCTCATGGTGATTAAGAAGCTCGTTTTCGATGATAAAGTAATTTCGTTTGCTGAACTGAAAAAGGCAGTGGATGAGAATTTCACTAATGACCCGAAAATTCTTGCGCTGGTGCAAAACAAAGTCCCGCTCTTCGGATCGGGAAACAGTGAATCACTGGCGCTTGCCAATCGTATAACGGAATTTATTTCCGGCTGTTACAGCGGCCATCGAAATTATCGCGGCGGAAAGTACACCGCCGGGTTCTGGTCCATGTCACAGCATGTGGCCTACGGTTCACTATCCGGTGCGCTTCCTTCAGGAAGGCTTGCGGGCAAGGCCTTCACGCCCGGACTCACGCCACATCCGTCAGCTTCAAAGAATTTTCTTGATAACATCACTGATGTCGCGCGCCTCAGGCCGCAGTTCATGGATAACAATATCGCCTTTAACGTCAAACTCATGCCGGGGCTTAACAGCGGTCGTGAAAGCACAATTGACGCTATGAGTTCATACGTGAAGACTTATTTTCTGCAAGGAGGAATGCAGATGCAGTTCAACGTCGTAACTTCAGAGTTGCTGAAAGATGCGATGGCCTATCCTGAAAATTATCGCAATCTTCTGGTGCGGATCTCCGGTTATAACGCATATTTTGTCACGCTAAACAAAGAAATGCAGATTGAACTCATCGAAAGAACTGGATACGGTATTTGAAGGAAGAAACCGTTATAAAATTAAAATATTAAGAATCAATAAATACCATTTGGAAGTCAGCATCGAAAGCCTCCACAACAAAGTAAAATGAACCTTATTGCCTGTCCATTTTTTGGGGAGAGTGGCTCAAATTCACAGCTCATTTAGAAAACGTAATAATTCACTTTGTTGAAGTATGGGGTTTTTGAAGGACGTACTTTCAAAAGAGAGAAATTCTCAGATTGGCTCATCAGAAATAATATTCCCTGGCCCCGACTGGAGTTAGGTACACTTGATCTTCAGAATGACACGTTCAAGGAAACGGCTCGTATTTATCCTGCTGTTGCTCCTCTTCGTGAACTCCGATTTGCCCTCTCCCAGAGGTATACAATTCTGGCGATCCTTATCTGGTTTTTGCCAAGCAAGCCCATGCCGTTCCACCGGATGCCACCAAGGAGACTCATAGTTCCTAAAGGGAACAGTTCAAGGCCTGCTCTTTGGCTGTGCAGTATGGAATGGGTTCAGAATCCGATTAACTGGATATTGGTAATTATCGCCCTGACCGTTCATCATAAAATTATTCTTGCCGAGGAACTTTCTATGCGTGATCGCTTCGGAGAGCGATGGACCGCGTATTGTAATAGTGTTAGACGATACTTGTAATATTATTTGATTGATTTTTTAAGAGGGGAATAACTATGAATCTAAAATCATCATCCCTTTAAAATCTTGGACTTCAATCCGTAATAAATAAAATTCACACTCGATATTTTGGTTTGACATACAAGACCGCAAAGAGTACAAACTTCACGTCAGGGTTTAATGTCTTATAGAAATATTTCTTTTAAAGCAAAGAGAAGGAGGATCATGTGAGAAAAATACTCGTTTTTCTGGTTGTAGCTATTGTTTTGTCAGGATGTGCTCTTAACAAATCAGTCTATATTCCGTATAATGATAGTGGTCATAAAGATGCAACTTATGAATGGGCTCCCCATGATGATGGAGGAGAGTGGTGGTACCTTACCGGGTATGCGTCTGATCAGAACAATAAGTTGTACCTTTATCAATTTACGATATTCCGCGGATATGCGATCCGTAACGTGGTGTCCCTACTGGAAGGGTATGCTCTCCATTTGTCTTTTACAGATTGTTCAACCGGGCAACATGTGTTTTCCGAAGACATCAAATTTCGCTCTGATGTAGTCTATG
>CAILXE010000134.1 GCA_903838095.1 uncultured Chlorobiaceae bacterium | reverse complement strand
GGTACTTGTTATGCAATTGCCAGATTTTCGGTTCAGCCTCTTTCGGGTTCGGGATTACCTCATCGTCATAGACCGGGGAGAGAAGAACTGATGCAAGCTGTTCACCCCCGTCCCGCAACTCTCGCTCCAGTGCAACAAATCCCGTCGACGGGTTGTCAGAAGAAAACATTTCAGGCTGATGCAAAAGCGATGCCCTTGAGGCAGCAGCTCCAGAATGAGAGCCTTCACGATAATTCCGGTAAAGATCATCTGTCGTCGAAATCCGGTGAGGAATATCCGGAAATGAGAATTTTCTGGCTGACGATGGCTGATTTGGCCCTGAAAGAAACGGATCGCCTTCCGTGGCGGCCAGATCAGGAGAAAAATCGTGCAACTGGATGGTACGCTTGATAACAGGATAAAACATATTACGCACATTGCGCTCATCATCAAACCTGATCTCAAGCTTTGCCGGATGCACATTCACATCGATACGGGAAGGATCAATACCAAGAAAAAGAAGCACAAATGGACTCTGGCGCTCAACAAGCAAATCGCCATAAGCCTGCTGCACCGCCTGCGAGAGCATCCGATTCTGCACAAGACGGCGATTGATAAAAAAATACTGGTCGAGTTTCCGACGTTTCTGCATGGCCGGCTTGCCAAGAAAACCCCTGATGGAGAGGTAATCATTTTCTTCAGAAAGCTCAATCATTCCGGCCGCAAAATCATCCCCATAAAAGAGGTTGAGGCGTTGCAGAATATCCGGGCTTTTGACATGAAAAAGCTCTTCATCGTCGCTGTACATTCGCCACTCAATTTCAGGATAGGCAAGAACAAACGACTTGACAATTTCATAAATATGATGATACTCGGTAGCATTGGATTTCAGAAACTTCCGCCGGGCAGGAACATTGTAAAAGAGGTTCCTGACCGTGATGGTTGTCCCCTGCTCTCCCTGCACCCCTGACTCTTCTGCGAGAACACCTCCCTCGTATCGAAGCTTCAACCCAAGAGTCGCGGTAGCCGTGCGGGTTTTCAGCTCGAAATGCGAAACCGACGAAATACTCGCAAGCGCCTCTCCCCTGAACCCGAGACTATGCAGTGAATCAAGATCCTCAACACCGGAAATTTTGCTGGTCGCAAAACGTTCGACACACAACAGAGCATCTTCACGCACCATACCCGCACCGTTATCCACAATCCGGATCAGCTCCTTTCCGGCATCCTTTATGGCAACCGTTATTCTGTCGGCACCAGCATCTATGGCATTTTCAAGAAGCTCCTTGACAACCGAGGCCGGACGCTGAACAACCTCACCTGCAGAAATTTTGTTCGCAACTATATCAGGTAATCTCGCAATTTTTGCCATGAGCTATCAGGATGACGATGTTTTCAGTTCTTCAAGTTATCGATAAAAGAGCTGCTTTTATAAAAAAATCATAACTCTTTTACGAAACATGAGCCGCAGAGCAGGAAAATGAAGAGCGGTTTCGCAGCCACTCCCACAGTTCACGAAGAGCAGCTTCACTGAAACGAATCTTGTTCTGTTCACGATCACCGCGCATAAAGAGCGTCTTTGAAAACACGCTGCCTGATTTTTTTTCTGCGATTGCCAGACAGACCATGCCGACAGGTTTTTCAGGTGAGCCTCCCGACGGTCCGGCTATGCCTGTTGTTGAAACAGCAATATCGGCGCCGCTTTTTTCAATACACCCGGTGGCCATGGCTTGGGCAACTTGTTCACTGACCGCGCCATAGCTCGCGATGCTCTCCTCCGGAACACCAAGCGTCCTCTGTTTTGCCTGGTTACTGTAGACCACAAACCCCTGAAGGAAATAGGCGGATGAACCCGGCACATCGGTCAACCGGCTTGCAACAAGACCGCCGGTACAGGATTCAGCAACGGCGACACTCAGCCCTTCGTCCGAAAGCATAGCGCCAATGGTCTCTTCCAGAGTCACTTCGCTGGTGGCATAAATACAGGCGCCTGCCCTCTCGACAATGGCATCAACAACCCTGTGATTATCCCGGTCAACCGCTGCCCGATCACAGCCGAAAGTACTGATCATCAGGTTGACACCTGCCGCATGAGGCAGATAGGCCAGGGTCGTTCCCGCCGGAAGAGTCTCTTCAATGTCCACAATCATCCCGGCAAGCTTCGTTTCACCGAGACCAAGAGTTTTTACCGGAGTATGACAGATAACGGTATCCGACCGCGCCGCAAAATAGGGCACAACGGTTAGTTCCATCATGGCCTTCATTTCGGCAGGCACTCCCGGCATAAGAACCAGATAATGATGATGAAACTGCTCTCCACAGGCAATAATCATCCCGGCCGCAGTTCCCCGGGTGTTGGCAATCACTGTTGAGCCTTCAAGAATCATCGCCTGGTCACGAAGCAATTCCAGCATCCCCTCTCCACGGCCTGAAATCCGTCCGGCGAGGTTGTCGTACGCATCCTGATTCAACTCAAGGCCCCTTCCGAGAAGCATTTGCGCCGCTTTTTTTGTCCTGTCATCCTTTGTTGGTCCAAGACCTCCGGTTACAAGCACAATATCAGCCCGTCCAAGCGATTCCGCAAAAACCGAAACTATCTCATGCTCAACATCAGAACAGGCAACAACCCGGCCAACAGAGACCCCTATGCCGGCAAGTGCGTTCGACAGAAACGCCGCATTGGTGTTTACCCGCTGACCTTTCAGCAGCTCATCCCCGACCGACACAATTTCAGCACGCATAACCTCTTCTCCTCAAACAAGGTAACTGGCAACTCGGAGAATATCCGCAAAAACCCCGCCAGCGGTAACCTCTGCACCTGCGCCTGGCCCCCGTACAACAAGAGGGGTTGCCCGATAACGCTCTGTCGTGAAAACCACCATATTTTCAGAACCGTTAAGCCCGGCAATTGGACTCGATAAGGGAAGCCGTTTCACACCGATACTTGCCACCCCATCCCTGATCTCACCGGCATAGGCAATGGTCATTCCCTCTTTTCCCGCATTTGCTATGGCTTCGTCGTACCAGTCGTCAATACTCGACAAGCGGTCAAGAAACTCCGAAACCGACATCTCGCCTCGACACTCCGCCGGCACCAGACTCTCGCAAACGACATCACTGTACTCCAGCGTAAATCCAAGTTCCCGACCAAGAATCAGAAACTTCCGGGCAAAATCAGCTCCTGAAAGATCATCCCTCGGATCCGGCTCGGTATATCCCGCCTCCTGGGCACGGCGCACAATCTCGCTGAACCTGCCGCCTTTGCGCAGTTCATTGAAAATAAAGCTCAACGTTCCGGACAAAACACCTTCAATAGAGATAATCTTGTCCCCGCTGTTTTTCAGATCATTCAGCGTATTGATAATAGGGAGCCCCGCCCCAACATTGGTTTCATAGAGAAAACGGGCATTGCTTTTCCGCTGGGCCTCCCTGATATTCCTGTAGAGCGGCCAGGGGCCTGCCATCCCGAGCTTGTTGGCCGTCACCACGGAAATATTGGCAAGCAGCAGGTCAGGATAAATTTCAGCAACCCGGCTGCTTGCTGTACAGTCAACAAAGATGGTATTATGCAGGTTTCGCTCCCGAATAATCTGAAGATACCCCTCAATACCGGGGTGTTCAACTCTCGGAACAAGCGCTTCCTGCCAATGCTCAAGGTCAATGCCATGATCATCCAGCGCTATCTTGCCCGTGTTGACCATCCCGCAGACCACGACATCAAGATCCTTCTCCTGCTGAAGATTAAGCCGATGGGCGCTGATCTGGCCAATAAGACTTTTTGCGATAGTCCCCGTGCCTGCAATAAAAAGATGCACTTTCCGTTGCGAGAGAAAAAACGACTCATGAATACAGTTCAGCGCCTTATCCTCATCATGACTGTCAATGACAAGCGAGATATTCATCTCATTGGCCCCCTGGGCCACAGCAATAACATTGATGCCATTTTTTCCGAGCGTTTCAAACAACTGGGCGGAGACACCGGGGTGTCCCGACATATTATTGCCAACCACGGCGAGCATTGCAAGGTTTCGGCGAATCACAAGGGGCTCTATCTGACGGGATCCGATCTCACCAGTAAATTCAGCTTCAAGTATCTTTTTTGCTTTCGCTGCCTGTTGAGGGTTAATGGCCAGGGTAATTGACTGCTCAGATGATGCCTGTGAAATAAAGATGATGTTAATCCGGTGCAGGGCCAGGCAACTGAAGAGCCGTGACGCAATACCCGGAACGCCAACCATACCGCTTCCCGACATATTGAGAAGGACAACGTTGTTTATCGAAGTAAGGCCCGTTACCGGGCGGAGTTGACTTATTTCCGGCGAGGTGGCGCTTTCTATGCGAGTGCCTTTCGACCCGGGATTAAATGAATTTTTGATCATCAAGGAAATGCCTGCTTTCATGGCAGGCTGAACGGCAAGAGGATGAAGCACCCTTGCACCGGCATGAGAGAGTTCCATCGCCTCGGAATAACTGATATAGGGCAAAATCTGTGCATCGCGAACCCGTTTCGGATCGGCGCTGAAAAACCCGTCAACATCGGTCCAGATCAGAATTTCCGAAGCGCCAAGAGCTGCCCCGAGAATTGATGCGGTATAATCGGATCCCCCACGGCCAAGCGTCGTTATCGTCCCATCAGGAGCCGCCGCAATAAATCCCGTCACCACCGGCAAACCCTCAAAAGATGCAAGACGTTTTTTGATATGAAGTTCAGAGGCGTGCATGTTAACGCGCGCATCAGCATAATTTGCATCCGTAACAATCAATTCCCGTGCGTCAAGAAAGAATGCCGCCATAAGGCGATCCTGCAAATAATAACTGACCAGCCTTGCGGAAAGACGTTCCCCAAAGCCAAGCACAACGGCAAGGCTTTTTTCCGAAAGCTCCCGAAGCAAAAAGATACCCTGAACAATGTTATGAAGGTCTGAAAGATCAGCTCGTATTACCGCGCTCACCTCATCAAAACGATCTCCGGAAAAAAGCTCAGTGGCAATGGAGAGGTGCAGTCGATCAAGTTCATCAAGAATTGAGCTGTAGCCGCTGTCTTCGCTGCAAGCTTTTGTGGCT
>CAILXE010000133.1 GCA_903838095.1 uncultured Chlorobiaceae bacterium | reverse complement strand
GATACCGGCAAGTAACCAAGGCACAAATTACTTGAATAGCGATCAGTCAACCATTGACTGATTTCTGTTCCAAGTTTAACGTAATTAATGGTAGTTGTCAAATAAATAATGCTCAAAACAGGTAATTCTGAAAAGAATTTATTTTTTTGAAAACGTTATTGAAATCGCTTTTCTTATTAAGCTGTTAAAATAAAGTTCTTTAAGGTTTCTTCATCCACAAATATATCGTTATCAATTCTTCGATCTTGAACGAAAGAAAAGAGGTCGTTCTCTGGTTATACTGATTTCTAACAATATTTTATGCCTACGGCATTGAAGATTCAAGCCCCTGTGTGGCGATATGCAGGTATCCGGCAGGGGTAAATGACAAAAGGCGGAGACTTAAATTTCCGCCTTTTGTTTTTTTAACAATCTTTTTGGAGCAATACGAGATTGTTTATGATTGCTTTTTTTCCGGCACTTCGCGTTCTTCCTTCACCGCATAGTTGATCAGGTAGTCGTAGAGCCTGATGAGTCGGGCATTCTGGTTGTTCTGGTCGATCCAGTGACCAATCATGCCGATTGTTCTTGCCAAAACAAAGAAGCCGTTCAGTGAGTATTCCGGGAAATCAAGATCTACAAGAATACAGCCAATAGTACCATCAACGTTCAGAATAAGATTATCCTTTTTGGCTGTAGTAACCTTTTCAACTTCAAGAGCATATTTGAGGCAAGGAGTATGCAGCGTGGTCTGTTTTGTTACATACTCAACCAGATACTTTACCCTTTTATCGGGATTTTTAACGCTTTTAACCCGATGCCCGATGCCTGGTACTGGACCGACATTTTCCTTCATCCAGTTAAGAAATCCAGGGATGTCATTCGGGTACTCTTTAACGCCATATTTAAAATACTTGCCAGCATTGGTCACCGCACCGCCAAATCTTGGTCCGATCATCGTCATACCTGCTGAAACGGCCTGTGGCAAGTCGATACCTGCACAGGCAGCAATGATAGAACCAAATGCTCCGGAAACAGCCGGTCCGTGATCGGCTGAAATCATGATAATGCGCTTAATGATTTCAGACTCTTCTTTTGAAGGAAGTTTCTTGTTCCACAGAAGTCCAATGACGTCTTCAATACCATATCCTTTCTCACAGAGTTCCGATGCGGCATAGCCAACGTATCGGGGTTCTTCTCCACGGTCATCAGAAATCGTGGTACGGATCAATGGCTCAACAATAACTTCGCCCTGCTTCATGATTTCCTGAACACTCGGCGGAAGAACCGGAAGCAATTTTTCGTCAAGTTCAGGTTCCGGCTTTATAACACCACTTGCCTGCAGTTCCAGATAGACCTGTTTAATTGCCTTGCTCAGGCCTCCAAAAGTATCAGGAACAATAGCGCCAGCTTCACGAAGAGCATTTATTTTTGAACGGGCGGAACCAAGCCCTTTTTTGCCTTCTTTTGCGCCAGCATGGCCAAATTTCATTCCTTGTGGCAGCACATCCTGACAGGTGCCGCCAATTGAGGCAATCAGCTTGATCCGACGTTTTTCCAGACCATACCACTCAGCGGCTTCTTCCTCAAGTGTTCCACCAACTTCCCCGATGATAACAACAGCCTTGGTTTCAGGATCGTCTTCAAACATCTGAAGATAGGTAACAAAATCTGTGCCGGGGTAAGCATCTCCCCCAATGGCGACTGCCGATGTTATGCCATCACCATTCTGGGCACACAACCACATTGCCTCATTTGAAAGTCCACCGGATTTGGTAATAACACCAAAAGAGCCTGGACGGTAAAGATTACAAAGTTTCAGATTTTTGAATTCCCCGCCAATAACGCCAAGGCGGCACTCCCCTGCTGTCATGATACCAATTGAGGAGGGTCCGTTAAATATTTTACCCTGTTCAAGCGCATATTTTCGAAGGGCTTTGGCATCTTTTTCCGGAACCCCTTCTGTAATCATGGTCACCAGCTTGATTCCTTTGGCATCAAGAGCTTCTTTGGCTGACTGGAATGCTCTGGATGCCCCGATATAGATAAGAGCGGTGTTGATTTGAGGGTTTTCTGCAATGGCATGTTCGAGAGAACCGTAGACGGTAACGTTGTTAAGCTCACCACCACGATAAATCTCCTTTTGCTGGCCTTCTTCAGGAGGGTAAACAAATGCCTGTACTGTCAGCGGTCGGTTGACAAGAAAGTCAAACTGAGCCATCCGCTTTGCAGCATTCAACCCGGCAATACCGCCAATGATGACCGCTCGTGTATCCTTATTTGCTAATATACTCACGATTCTTTACGGTTTAATATGTTAAAAGTTTCTCTTTGGGGTTCAACTGCGATAACGCTCAACCTTATGAATTCAAGGCAAGGTCGACTATATCTGTCATAGGCATGCTGCGATCGTAAACATGGATATCAAATCCCTCTTCCTGCAGCTTTTTCATTGCCGCAAGTCCCTGGTTTTCATTAGGTCCGCCACGCCTCACCCAGATTTTGACATTTTCCAGATATCCCTTGGATTTGCTCTCACGGAATCCATTAATAATCCCGCTGAAAGTAACCTTGACATCAGTGAAGTTTGCAATTGCGCCGCCAACAATAATATGCTTGATATGTGGCAATCTGCAGATGGTTTCGGTCAGAGCCTCAACTGCCCAGTCCGGTGGATCACCAGAATACTCAGCATAATTGGCAATCGAACCGCCCCTTGCAACCACTGCATCTGAATAAAAGACTGAAGCTCCTCCTCCTGCGGTAAGCAGGGCAATATCTCCACCCGGAACCTCGACCAACTTCACCGATCCTTTGATACGGGCATCGATATCCATGATCTGCTGTTCTGCTTCAGTGAAAGGACGTCCGATTTCGGAAACCGGCTTGAAGTCCCAGTCAGCATGACGGAAACGTGCATCCCAGTCAACATTCATGACTGCGTCAAGGGCGGCAAACCGCATATCACTTTTCCGTATGACCAGCGGGTTAATCTCAATAGATTGCGCATCTTCATTGTCAAAACAGAGGATGAGACGTGATGCAATTTTAGCGACACGTTCAGCGATTTCGCCGACAAAACCAGCCTCAATAGCCGATTCGGTAATGCGCTCAATACTTGGTGTTTCATCAAGTGGAATAAAAAGCCTTTTGACCGTATCCCAGTTTTCTTCAATGTCTACTCCTCCTTTGTTTGAAAGGAGCAACTCGCTTCCATCACGATTGCCTGCAATCGATAAATAGTATTCCTCATCATGATCAAGCATTTCTGCAACAATCACTTGACGAACAACAGATGTACCGATCTCGCGTCCAATCATCTCTTTTGCTGCATCAAGAGCGCCATCAAGATTAAGCCCGAGTTTGACCAGTCCAAGTTTGTACCGTCCGCCGATCGCTTCATGAGCTTTAACAACAAGTTTTGATTCTCGCAACCATTTATTAGCTTCCCCAAGCTGCGCAAGGCGGTCTGGGT
>CAILXE010000132.1 GCA_903838095.1 uncultured Chlorobiaceae bacterium | reverse complement strand
GGTTGTTCGCAAGGCAAACCAAAAAAAATTGGTCGTATTTGCGGGGTATTATTATTTGTTCATCAAGAAAGAGACAGTTCTCATGAAGCCTTTGTTTGAATTTTTTATTAAGTTGTGTATCTTGTCAGTCATTTTATGGGGAATAATTTTTTCAGTTCTTGGCCCCGGTAGTGCAGACCTTTATTCAGTGTTTCTTTCCTGGATCATGGTCGTAAGTAATACTGCTGTCGGGTACCTGCTCTTTGAATATGCTCTTGATAAGGAGTCGGCAGTCTTCACAAAGGTTGTGTTTGGCGGTCTGATAGTCCGGATGCTTTTGATGATGGTGATTATAGCAGTTGTAATCTTCAGGCATCTGGCGGTTATCAATGATTTTGTGTTTTCGTTTTTTGCTTTTTACTGTATCTATGTTATTGTGGAAATTCTCGGGTATCAAAAGAAAAACAAACAGAAAAAGAATATTGCATGAAACGGTTAAGCGTTCTACGGCCGAAGACTCTTTTAAAGGTTTTGGCGATTCTTGTTCCCCTTTTCCTCGGTGGTTATGGTTTTGCGGCAGCCTCTGCTGAACAATCGGTGGCGGTTTCCGGCAATGTGGCCGCAGCCCCTGCGGTTGAAGCTGTCCATGGCGCTGAGGCGGCTCCTGAAGAGGAAAAAGCCGGTGATGTCATCATGCACCATATCCTTAATAACAGGGTGTTTTCGTTTCCCCCTTTTGGTAGTGTGGAGCTTCCTGAAATAAAGGTTGGCGGATTTGATATTTCAATCACCAAGCATGTGGTGATGCTCTGGGTGGTATCGTCAATACTTCTTGTGGTTTTTTCTATAGTCGGCGGCAAGTACAAGAAAATGACTGCCCGTCAGGCGCCGACCGGAATAGTGAACGCCATGGAGTCGCTGGTTGAGTTTATCCGCACGGATGTGGCCAAAGCAAATATCGGAGCCGGATATGAAAAGTATCTGACCTATCTTCTGACGGTTTTCTTCTTTATTCTGCTCTGTAATTTGATGGGGCTTGTTCCTTACGGCGCAACCGCCACCGGCAACATCAATGTAACGCTGACACTTGCCACCTTTACCTTTTTCCTGACACAGATTGCTGCCTTGAAAGCCCACGGCATCAAGGGTTACCTTGCCCACCTTACCGGCGGCACCCATCCGGCACTCTGGATCATTATGATTCCGATTGAATTTATTGGATTGTTTACCAAGCCTGTAGCTCTGACCATCCGGTTGTTTGCCAATATGACGGCAGGTCACATTGTTATACTCAGTCTTATCTTTATCAGCTTTATTCTGAAGAGCTATATTGTGGCCGTCGTCATGTCGGTGCCATTCTCTATATTTATTTATCTGCTTGAACTTTTTGTCGCTTTTCTTCAGGCATTTATTTTTACGATGCTTTCCGCGCTCTTTATCGGACTTGCTTCTGCACATGAAGGACATGACGAGCATGAGGCTGGCGTTGCATCACATTAAAATGTTGTAAGGATTATTAAGGAATAACTCTTATTTTCATGCGTTTTCTTGACTGGGTTTAAAACCGCTTTTTTAGCTGACAACTTACAAAAAAAATAAACGGGGGTAATTACAAGATGGAAGGTTTAGGTTTAGGTTATTTAGGTGCCGGTATTGGTGCTGGTCTTGCTGTTATCGGTGCTGGTCTTGGTATTGGTAACGTAGCGGCTTCTGCTGCCGAGGGCGTTGCCCGTCAGCCT
>CAILXE010000131.1 GCA_903838095.1 uncultured Chlorobiaceae bacterium | reverse complement strand
TGGATTTTTCAGGTGGTGAACTGGGACTATATTCTTGGACTTGGTGAGTACAGTTTTCCCGTCAAAACCGTTGATGATGGTTCGGTAGCCTTTTATCGTCGCTATCCGCTTATTTCTCAGGAACGGGTTGTTTTTGATGTGGAGCTGGTTTCAGGTGGCCAGAACGTTTTTCATGAGCAGGCAACACTTTACCCGCTTACCGTTGACAGTTTTCTTCAACGGCATAGAGAAGCTGGCTTTACTCTGGCTGGCATGTATGCCGGTTTTGATAAAACAGTGTTTGACAGAGGTCGCGATTCCGGTCTCGTGATGGTGTTTAAGAAAGTTCAAGGGGGGTGTTGATTGGCAATAGATGTTATGAGGAACGTTATCTATGTAACCGGTGGTGCTCGAAGTGGCAAAAGCTCGTTTGCATTGCAGCTTGCGGCCCGGTATGATAAAAGGGTGTTTTTGGCGACGGCAGAGCCGTTTGACAACGAAATGCAGTGGCGTATCGGCAAGCACCAGGAGGAGCGGGGTGAGTACTTTATAACGGTTGAGGAGCCGCTGTATCTTGATCAGGCGCTGTGCAAACTGCCAACAGGAACGGAGGTCGTGCTGCTCGACTGTCTGACGGTCTGGGCCGGAAACCTTATGCATTATTTTGAGGAGAAGGGTGAGGGGCAGATTGACAGGGTGATTGAATGTTTTCTTGATGTTCTTCGCCATCCTCCCTGTGATCTTATCCTTGTTTCCAATGAAGTTGGTATGGGGATTGTGCCGGAAAATGCCATGGCAAGAAGGTTTCGTGACAGGGCTGGCATCATCAACCAGAAGGTTGCCTCAATAGCAACAGAAGCCTGGTTGCTCTGCAGTGGTTTGCCACTCAAGTTAAAGTAACTGCTATGGATTCTTTTTCTCTTCTTCCAATGCCTTTGATTCATTTCGGGGTTGGCCGCTTTTCTTCTCTTGCTGATGTTGCCGGTACTTTTGGCAGGACGGTTCTTGTTGTGACGGGGAGCCATGCCCTTCAACGCTCTGGACGTTTTTCTGCGTTGATGGATTCACTGCAAGGAGGCGGAATGCAAGCGTTGCATTGTGCTGTTGACCGGGAGCCTTCTCCTGAAATGGTGGACAATGCGGTTTCCATGTATCGTGATCGTGCCATTGATGTGGTTCTTGCGGTTGGTGGCGGCAGTGTGCTCGATGCCGGGAAGGCAATTTCAGCGATGCTGCGTTATGACCTTCCGGTTGAGCGCTTTATTGAGGGTCAGAAAGATTTCATGCAGCATGATGGGCGTAAGGTACCCTTTATTGCTGTGCCGACAACCTCTGGCACCGGAAGCGAAGTAACCAATAACGCGGTGATCAGTCGGGTAGGGGAGAACGGTTTCAAGCGCTCACTGCGGCATGTCGCCTTTGTGCCAGATATTGCCTTGATTGATCCAGAACTCATGGTAACCGTCTTGCCTGAACTGACGGTAGCATCAGGGATGGATGCCTGTACTCAGCTTCTTGAAGCATATACCTCACCTTTTGCCTCGCCTTATACTGACGCACTTGCCAGCAGCGGGCTTGAATATTTCAGCCGCTCTTTTCTTGCGGCCTGCACCGACAGGGCTGATGACAGCGCTGTTCGGGCAGATATTGCCTATGCGGCACTGATGTCGGGGATAGCTCTTGCCAACGCCGGTCTTGGAATTGTACACGGCTTCGCCTCGTCGGTTGGTGGATTCATCGATATACCGCATGGAACGCTCTGTGCCACTCTGCTTGCTGAAGCGACAAGGGAGAACATAGCCAGGTTGCGTCTCATTGACGACAACCATCCTCAACTTCAGAAATATGCAAAAGCGGGAGCCATACTGTCTGGAATTCGTGCAGATAATTCAGTTTCAGGAGTTGACCTGTTGCTTGAAACACTCTATAACTGGCAGGAACGACTTTGTTTTCCCCGGTTGCGGCAGTTCGGTCTGCGGTCTGAAGATATTGGCAATATCGTTTCGGTTACTCGCAGCAAGAGCAACGCGGTTCAACTGGATGATGCTGCCATGCAGCGGATTTTATCCAGTCGCAGGTAATTTCAGGGATGTGCAGATCATTGCCGGGTTGACCACCACTCATCGCCGTAACTGTAGAAAAGCTCCTCACCTTTTCGGATATTGCGCAAGGCATAAAGAATAAGCTCCGGCCCAAGAGCTGTATTCTCGCGATAATAGGCAACATTGGGGGTTGATGAGTGGTTAAAAAGCATTCCATTACCCATAACCACCAGACGGGCAGATTCACTGCTGCCGTAAAAAACGTAATTCAGCAATTCACCACCAATGTCCTGGTCGGTCACTTCAAGAGCAGGGCATTGCTCGATAATATCACCTTCCCGAAATTTTTTCAGGGCAAAAGCGCCTCGTCCGCTGACCGTTGAAGGTCCGATCTTTACGCTTTTGGTTATTTTTGCCAACACTCCTTTTGCAAAGAAGATACCAATCACAACACCAGCGCCAATTCCGGCAGCCAGTACAAGCGACATGATGATGAAGAGGTTGGTTCCCATAAGGATATTATCTCCCTGAAATGTTCAGTAGCTCAGACAAGAGATGAAATATTATGAAAATAAGTCTTCAAAAAGGATATCCAAGTGCAATAATGCTGACAACGTTTGAGGTGACTTTTCTTAGGAGGTATGCGACGGAGCGCCAAATTTATTTGAACAGAAAACATTTGCTTTCTTATGAGCCTATGATTATAATTTACTAAAGATCTCTTATACAATTTATCGGGTTGTTTGTCATGAAAAGTGAAATGATTGTAACGTTTGCGGGCGGAAAGAAGGTGAATGCCGATTTTAATGGATTTACGATTGAAACCGATCAATCCTCCTATGCCGGGGGAGAAGATTCTGCTCCTGAACCTTTTTCCCTGTTTCTTGCCTCAATAGGCACATGCGCGGGAGTTTTTGTTTTATCATTTTGCCAGAGCAGGGGTATCCCGACAGATGATATCAGGCTTGTTCAGACTCATTTTGCCAAAGAGACTGGGCGTGGTATAGGAAAGATTGAGATTGCCATTGAACTGCCGGAGAGTTTTCCTGAAAAATACAAAGATGCTGTT
>CAILXE010000130.1 GCA_903838095.1 uncultured Chlorobiaceae bacterium | reverse complement strand
TCTGTTAGAGCTATCTGGTAATGTGAGTTGTATCTCAGTACGGCCCACCCGATACGGGCCAGCTTGTTCGCCGTCGCCACCACCGCTTTATTCCAGCCTCGCTCTGATGCTATCCGATTGACACCTGAAAGAGGACGACTTTGCCAGAAGAACGTATATTGCCCTGTAAAAAGGTATTGCCAAGAGCTCTTTTTTCGAGGTTATGCATGATAGAGGTCTCGAACAATTTCTTTGCGTTTTTCAAGAGTTACAAAAACAAGCAGGATAGCTCTTACCGCAAAGATATCCTGAACTCGGTCAACTGGTGGCAATTGATGGTTCCCTGATTGACGCTGTTCTTTCCATGGCCTGGGCCGATTATCGACGTGGGAGCAAGAAGGCGAAAACTCACATCGGTTTTGACATCAATCGTGGTATCCGACGGAAAAGGTCCAGAACGGCCTTTTGTCAGTAAAACTCTTGAGTCTGGTGAAACAGGATCCTTGATCGGGGATATTAAAAACTTTGCCCTCCTCTAGGCCGAGGAAAAGTACTTCGTCTGCCGCATCAAGGCTAACACCATACAGACCTGCCTTGAAAGTTACCCTATACCAGCCAACAGCATCGTATTTCATGACGCCAGAGTCCTTCTCGGACAACAGGGAATTAATCAGACTGCCCCCCTGCGTCTGGTCGGTTATCATGATCGAAGACAAGCAGTACTGGATTGTCACAGACCGCGTTGACTTGTTGGCTGAACAAATTACCCTCGTTTATAAGCTTTCGGTGGGATATTGAAAAGTTCTTCGCCTGGTTGGAAGCGACACCTCAAGGTGTATCATCTCAAGAAGCCAGCACGGCTTGATGATCCAGATCTTATCCGGACTCATCACCTATCTTCTTCTGGCTATCTATTGCCATGAACAACATGGTGAACCGGTTAGTATTAATAGGGTTCGGCAACTACAAAACCAAATCCTCAATGAAACTCGGATTGCTGAATCCCAAATATTTGAGCATAAACAACAACGCAACAATTCAATTGAAGTTTCCATCAAGCCAAAGCGAGAGGAGACCAAAATGAAGATTACCACAGTGGGCTTGGACTTGGAAAAAAATGTTTTTCATGTAGCGTGCTTTGATGAACACTCCAAAGAAGTGCAGAAGCGTATGCTACAGCGTAAACATGTCCGACTCTTTTTTATTCAGTTGCCATCTTGCAAGGTTGGCATGGAAGCATGCGCTGGTTCCCACTATTGGGGGCGTGAGTTGAAATCCTTGGGGTACGAGGTTATGCTTATATCAGCACAATATGTCAAGCCGTGCCTTCGAGGCAATAAAAACGATTTCAATGATGCGCGAGCCATTGCCGAAGCCCTAAGTCGGCCCAGTATGCCAAGCTAACCGATAAGGACGATACGTGCGTATTTCATCAAGGCCCGAGGAAATTCCCCCTCATCAAGAGGCCGAATATACGGAAGCAATCCTGTCCCTGTCATCCAGTGTGAAAAGTCCTTGCAAATAGGGGGGAGACCATATATTCATATATTATGGCGTTTTCTTTGCAAAAATGGGTGAAAAAGAGTTGTTTATTTCTTTAGAGGAGAGAAAAGAATGTTGAGTGTTCTTGATG
>CAILXE010000129.1 GCA_903838095.1 uncultured Chlorobiaceae bacterium | reverse complement strand
TGTTAGGGCTGGTGAAAAAAACGCCATCAAAAAGAGTGAGGTCAGGAACAACCCAACCTGAAACAGGCCTGATCTCGATTGTCGGAAAAACAATCGAGTTCAGACCATATTCTTCAAGTTTATGAACAAATGATGCCGCCTGATCTTTCGGACGGGTAACAAGAACAGTTTTCATCAGCGGGTTTTGCGGATCTGCGACAGAATAGCATCTGCACCCTGTTTAAGGAGCTCTTCCGCAAGCGCAATACCAACCTCTTCAGCCTGTTCCGGTGAAGTAAGGCCGCTTTTTGTCATTTCGTTGTGAAGACCAACTTTGCCGTCAACTGAACCGACATAAGCCAGCAGCTTCAGCGTGCCGTTTTTGAACGAACCATAAGCTCCAATAGGAATCTGGCACCCACCCTGCAGATGACGCAAAAGAGCTCTCTCAGCTCTGCAGCAGTATTCTGTTGTTGAGTGGTTGAGGATTCTCACAATCTCTCGCGTCTGCTCGTCGTCAACACGGGTCTCAATGCCAAGGGCGCCTTGTCCGACAGCAGGAAGCATCACTTCATGCGGAAGGATTTCAGAAATTCTGTCACTGAAATTCAGACGGAAAACACCTGCATAGGCAAGCATCATGGCATCAAATTCACCATTGTCAAACTTCTGAAAACGAGTATTGAGGTTTCCTCTGATATCGCGGATATCAAGGTCAGGACGCATACTGAGCAACTGTGACATACGGCGGAGACTGCTTGTTGCCATTTTTGCGTTCTGCGGCAAATCTTTCAGCTTTACCCCATTTTTCGAAATAATGACATCCCTTGTGTCTTCCCGCTCTGTGAAAGAAGTGATAATAAGTCCTTCAGGAGTAGCTGTCGGCACATCTTTCAAGCTGTGAACAGCCAGGTCAATCTCTTTGGCAATCAGATGTTTTTCGATGTCTTTCGTGAACAGTCCCATATCACCAATTTTGGAAAGAGGAGAATCAAGAAGGACGTCACCGGTTGTTTTAACCAGTTTCAGGGTGATATCCAGTTCAGGAAAATGCCTGGAAAGCTCCGCCTTGGTGAATTCTGCCTGCCACAACGCAAGAGGGCTGGATCTGGTACCGATGATAAGCTGTTTTTTCAAAGCGATTACGGATTTTTATTTAGTATGACTGATTTGGTTCTTCAAGATCGAAAACGTTGCGCACCAGATTGACCCTGCTTGGGATGGAGTCAGTTGTATCTATTGGCGCTTTGAGCATTTTAATAGGGTGGTGGAGGATTTTTTTCAGGATTCTGTCGGTCAGATGCTCCATTCTCTGAAGCTCTTCAGCACTGACTTTATAACGATACCGTTCCAGTTCCTTCTCTTTGATTTCAATAAACTTCGACTGCAGATCCACAATGGTCGGCCTGACTTTCAGGGTATTAATCCACTGCCCGAAAGCAACAAGCTCCTCTTCAATGATGGCATTAACCTTTGGCAGTTCACGGCTGCGCTTTTCAAGGTTTTTATCGATGATATGCTTGAGGGCATCAATGTCCTTGAGGAACATGTTCTGCAACTTTGCAATATCAGGATCAACATTTCTCGGCAATCCAAGATCAAGAATAATGACCGGCTTCAGCTTTCGCTTGACCATGCTCTGGTGCATCTCGGCTTCAGTGAGAATGTACTCCTTGGTGCTGACGGCGGTAATGATGATATCAAATTCGTGAAGATGATTCCTGAACGACTCAAACGGAAGCACCTGATTCGTGCCAAGCTCTTCCGCAAGAGTTTCGGCTTTCGCAAGGGTTCTGTTGGTAATGACTATGTTGCGGGCGTTTTTCTGGAAGATATGTTTTGCTGCAAGTTCTCCGGTTTCACCTGCTCCGATGAGAAGTACCTTCTTGAGTGAAAGGTTTGAGAAAATCTTCTGGGCCAGTTCAACAGCAGCATAGCTGACAGAGACAGCCCCCTCCATAATTTTTGTCTTGGTCTTGACCTTCTTGGCGACGCTGAATGCCGTATGGCAGAGACGTGTCAGGAGAATACCTGCGCATTGTGTTTCTGCGGCAATTCTGTAGGCATTCTTGACCTGGCCGAGTATCTGCCCTTCACCAAGAACAAGGGAATCAATAGCGCTGGCAACTTCAAAAAGATGACGGGCAGTACCGCAATAAAAACGGGCAAAAAAGTGTTCCGGGCGAACCTCCTTGCGGGCATCCTTGAAAGAGATAAGGTAATCTTTGAGATACTCACAGGTGACTTCATGCATTGCCGGGACAACATAAAGTTCCGTGCGATTGCAGGTGGAAACTACCATGGCTTCATGAGCCAGCCCGCTGGAAATAAGTCCAGTAATGAACTCCTTGTTTTGAACTTCTGAAAGTGAGATTCTTTCACGGATTTCAATAGGTGCAGTTTTATGGTTGACACCAACTGAAATGATGTTCATAGCAAAGTTGTTTAATTAAGTAAGCCGATAATATACAATGCAAAAACTTAAATATACCTTAAAAGCCCATATTTTCAAATATCATACTCTTGATTAAAAGCTCAACCCATGGAAGGTTGGAGAAAAAAATGTCATTAACACGATAAGTAAAGTAATGAAGAGAAACAGAAAAATAAAGAGATAGGCCATGTGCTTTATGTCCCACCCAATGAGAGGTTTGATGAAAATACCGGTACCATAAATCAGCCAGATAATGACCAGCGTCACAAGCTTTGGCTCCCAGAGAGTGATGGCCTCACCTGAAGCTCTTTGCTCAAAAATACCAGCAAAAATGGTAATCGTGAG
>CAILXE010000128.1 GCA_903838095.1 uncultured Chlorobiaceae bacterium | reverse complement strand
CATCAAAAATATGTCAAAGAGCAATGTTATTGATACTATTGTGGAATAGTATTTTGCTGATACTCATTTTCAACATGTATCAAAAAAGACTTTTTAGAGGTTCCCTTAATGAGGAACTGATGACGCTTGTTGCTGCATCGAAAACAATTGTTCCTCATTTTCATATTCCTCTTCAAAGCGGTTCAGACAGAATTCTCAAGGCAATGCGTCGCCGTTACAATACCGCCCTTTATCGTGAAAAGATCTTGCAGTCAGTTGAGCGCATTGAAGGATGCGCAGTCGGAGCTGATGTGATGGTTGGCTATCCAGGGGAAACGGAAGAAGATTTTCAGCTTATGTACCGCTTTATTGAACTACTGCCTCTTGCCGGACTTCATGTTTTCAGTTGTTCCCTTCGTCCGGGAACAACCCTTGCCAGGCAGGTCGAAAACCGGGAGCGCAAGCCAGTGCCACCGGCAGAAATCACCCGACGCCACAGGGAACTGTCCGACCTTGGTCGCATGAAGGAGGGGCATTTCAAGTCGCACTTTATCGGCAAAGAGTGTATGGTGCTTTTTGAGGCGTCAAAGTTCCTTGCAAATGGAATACTGCAGTGCAGTGGCTATACGAGAAATTATCTCCGGGTTCTGGTTGAAAGTTCTGACCGTCTGAAGCTGCAAGCTTTCAGAGGAAAAGAGTTGCCAGTCATGATTGACTCGCTGGACGATGATTTGAATTTAAAAGGGAGAGTGCTATCTTGATTTTGTTTCTCACAATACCTTGCATTCATTAACTATAACCAACCCGATCCATGCCTATTAAATCCCGCATACGTTCGATTCCCGACTATCCCAAAAAAGGGATCCTTTTTCGCGATATTACCACTCTGATCAAGGATCCGGTAGGGTTCCGGCTGGTTATTGACAATTTGACCCAGCACTATCTGCAGGACGGTATGGACTTTGACGTTATTGTCGGTATTGAGGCGAGAGGATTTATTATTGGCGGAGCACTGGCCTATACGCTTGGAAAGGGATTTGTGCCTGTTAGAAAGCCAGGCAAGCTGCCTGCCGACGTCGTCTCACAGGAATACCTGCTTGAGTATGGAAGCGACAAGATAGAGATTCACATTGATGCCATTGTTGCGGGTCAAAAGGTTCTTCTTGTTGATGATCTGCTGGCCACAGGGGGAACAGCTCTTGCTGCTGCAGCCTTGGTCGAAAAAGTCGGAGGGATTGTTTCCGAGATGGCTTTTATTGTGAATCTGCCTGATATCGGCGGAGAAAGAAAAATTATCGAAAAGGGATATAGCGTTTATTCCCTTACAGACTTTGAGGGCGAGTAATGAACTGTGATGAATAGTTCACATAACATCCTTAAACGGCAGCGAAGGCTGCCGTTTATTGTTATTCCACGTTAACAAACATTTCATGGTGTCAACCAGCCTCTGTTTGCCCGGCTGTGATAACATCATTAAGGCACCGAATATTTCGTTATGGTTTCAGGCTTTCACTAACCGCGTGCTTGAACTCCCTGGAAATTTTGAATGTCGGCACATTTTTCGGCTCTACCGTCACCTTTTCACCCGTCCTTGGGTTTCTCGCCTGGCGAAAATTTTTATGCCGGATATTGAATGAACCAAATCCCCTGATTTCAATTCGTTTTCCGGCTTTCAGAGAATCAATGATGCCTTCAAACAGGCCGTCAACAACGGACTCTGTTTCGTTTTTTGTCAAGCCCGTTTTGTGAGCAATAACATTGACCAAGTCAGCTTTTGTGGTGGTGTTTCCCATGGCAATAGTTGGTTCAGGTTATTATCAGATATATCGTTATTTAAACCATAAATGAAGTGCAACAATTCCCATAAAAACAGCAAAAGCTTTACGGAGAATGTCACTTGAAAGATGAGTTGCTATTTTTGCCCCGAAATATGCCCCGCAAAACAGTCCAGCCGCAATGATAATACCAATCCAGATGTGCTCTGTGGAGATTTTTCCTGAACGATAATATTCCAGAACACCAAGCAAGCCAACTGGCAGGAGAAGTGCAATCAGTGATGTTGCATTGGCACTCTGCTGGGTCATACCGAAAAGTAAAACCATGGCAGGTACAATGATTATTCCTCCTCCGACACCGAACATTCCAGAGAGGAGTCCGGCAGCAAGACCAATTACAAGCAATCCAGGAAGCTGAATGGGCATATTTCCCCCTGTGACAGTGTTATGAAGTTGCCACTTCTGATGCAGCTTGATCATAATGAGTAATCTTTTGTATGTCGATGGCGCTCAGCGATTCCTTTTCAATCAGTTCCTCAGCAAGCTGGCGCAGTACATCAAATTTTTCTCTGAGAATATCTTCAGCATTTCCCCTGCATTTCATAATAATATTTTGCACTTCAAGATCGATCTGAAGCGCTGTTTCCTCACTGTACTCACGGATGTGGGAGTAATCTTTTCCAAGAAAAACCTCCTTGTGACTGGTGTCATAGTTGATTGGGCCGAGTTTATCACTCATTCCCCATTGCCGTACCATTCTGCGGGCAATATCGGTAGCCTTTTCAATATCATTGGCAGCTCCGGTACTCACCTCACCGAAAGTAAGCTCCTCGGCAACTCTGCCTCCCAGTGCATACGTAATTATAGCAAGCAGATACTCCCGGTTTTGGGTATAACGATCTTCAAGCGGCAGATAGGCTGTAAGCCCAAGACTTCTTCCCCTTGGAATAATGGTGACCTTGTGTATCGGATCTGAGCCTTTTGTATACAATGAAACAAGAACATGACCAGCTTCATGATAGGCTGTCAGCTTTTTCTGCTCATCAGAGATAAACATACTTTTTCTTTCTGCGCCCATCAATATTTTATCGCGTGCCTGCTCAAAATTTTCTGCTGTAATCAATGTCTGGTCCCTGCGTGAGGCTAACAGTGCAGCTTCATTGACAAGATTTGCAAGATCTGCCCCGGAGAATCCCGGAGAGCTTTTTGCTATAGTATTAATATTGACACTCTCGTCAAGAGGAGTATTTCTGGTATGGATGTTCAAAATTGCTTCACGTCCCCGTATATCGGGTTTGTCGATCGTGATCTGACGGTCAAAACGTCCAGGGCGAAGCAGTGCGGTATCAAGAACATCCGGCCTGTTTGTTGCCGCAATCAGGATGACATTTTCGTTTGTTGTAAAACCATCCATTTCGACAAGAAGCTGGTTCAGTGTCTGCTCTCTTTCGTCATGTCCACCACCAAGGCCGGCGCCACGGCTGCGTCCGACGGCGTCAATTTCATCGATAAAAACAATGCAGGGCGAATTTTTCTTTGCCTGCTCAAACAGATCCCTCACCCTTGCGGCGCCAACACCAACAAACATTTCAACAAAGTCGGCTCCGGAAATTGAAAAAAATGGAACTTTTGCTTCTCCGGCAATAGCTTTCGCCAAAAGCGTCTTTCCTGTACCGGGAGGACCGAGCAGCAAGACACCTTTCGGAATTTTTCCACCAACTTTCTGGAATTTCTCGGGATTTGTAAGAAACTCTACCGTCTCCTGAAGCTCTTCAATTGCTTCATCAACGCCAGCCACATCCTTGAAGGTTATCTTGACATCAAATTCACTGACAAGCTTTGCACGGCTTTTGCTGAAGCTGAAAATATTTTTGGCCTGAGCGACATTTTGCCCGTTCATTCGTCTG
>CAILXE010000127.1 GCA_903838095.1 uncultured Chlorobiaceae bacterium | reverse complement strand
TACTTCCTGAAATAATGAATCGCTTTACAGGAAATTCTTTATCTGAACGATGACGACATTGAGAAAAAATCATATTTTTCAATGACTCCGCATCATGAGAGGACTATTGCCTTTAATGCCCGTGTAAAAAACACAAACATCCATCACCATTTTCATGATACCAGCATATATCGTTCCCGAGGGTTTTCGTTGGTTCAAGGAGCTTGTGGCCCTGCAGAGCACAAGAGCCGGAGGAGTCAGCGAAGGTGAATATTCCTCACTTAACCTTGGAAGCAATACCGGTGATTCTATGGAGAGGGTTCTTGAAAACACCCGTCTACTGTGCGCATCAGTTGGCATTGATCCCGGGCAATTGGTCAGCTCCGATCAGGTACACGGTATTGAGATACTCTGTGCTGAAAAGCCCGGACGATACCAGGGATATGATGCCATCATCACGAGCAAAAGAGATCTCTTCCTGTGCATTTATACTGCTGACTGCTATCCGGTGCTGCTCTATGACCCCCGCCATAACGTTTCGGCGGCAATTCATGCCGGCTGGAAAGGAAGCGCCGGACAGATAGTGTCAAAAACCATCTCCCGCATGAAGATGCGTTTTAACTCCATACCCGCAGAGTGTCTTGCTTATATAGGAGCTGGAATTTCAGGAGAAATCTATGAGGTCAATGAGGAAGTTGCAAAAAAGTTCCCGGCGAATTGCAGCAAGCGCTCTCTCCGGTCACCAGAAGAAAAAAAATACCTGCTTGATCTTGCTCTGGTAAACTATCGCCAACTTATGGACTCAGGAATTCCGGCAGCGAATATTGAAAAGTCACCCTTCTGCTCATACGCAGACCGTAACCGTTTCTTTTCTTACCGGCGCGATCAGGGAAAAACCGGCCGTATGGTCTCCCTGATCGGCGTCACCTCTCCTCGTTAACAGCTCTTACGTAAAACTTCTGCCGTAGGAACCATAGAGCGCATGAGCCTGACGACATATCTCCTCCCTGAAATCGGGATGGGCAATACTTGCAAGCGCCTCTGCTCTTTGCCTGAGATTTTTTCCGTGCAGGTTCACAATCCCGAATTCGGTAACCACGTACTGAACATGAGCTCTTGTCGTGACAACACCCGCGCCTGGCTTAAGCTGCGGAACAATTCTCGACAAGCCGTTTTTTGTCGTCGATGGCAAGGCAATAATTGGCTTTCCCCCTTTTGACAGAGCGGCGCCTCTGATAAAATCCATCTGTCCGCCGACACCGGAATAATATTTCTGCCCGATCGAGTCTGCACAAACCTGGCCGGACATGTCTATTTCAAGTGCGCTGTTAATCGCCGTCACCCGTGGGTTTTTTCTTATTTCCCGGGTATCGTTGACATAATCGGAAGGAAGCATTTCCACGAGCGGATTATCATCCACAAAATCATAGAGCCGTCGGGTTCCCACAAGAAAACTTGCGACAATAATCTCGCGATGACTCCTCTTTTTACTTCCGTTGATCACCCCTTTTTCAACAAGCTCAACGACTCCGTCAGAAAACATTTCGGAATGAATCCCCAGATCCCGATGACCGGAGAGGGCCGCAAGGGTGGCGTCGGGAATCGCGCCTATCCCCAACTGAAGTGTTGCGCCATCTTCGACAATGGAAGCAATATGCTGGCCAATCCGTATCTCGATCTCACTTAAAACATGGCGAGGCGTTTCAAGAAGGGGATCGTCTACATCAACCATTGCATGCATTTTGCTTGTATGAAGCAGCCCCTCACCATGGGTACGAGGCATGTTCGGATTCACCTGGGCAATAACCACCTTCGCAGCATGTACTGCTGCCAGGGTTGCATCAACCGAAACCCCAAGTGAACAGTATCCATGACGGTCAGGGGGAGAGACATGAACAAGAGCAACATCCAGCGGCAAAATCCTGTTATAAAAAAGGGAAGGGACATCGCTTAAAAAAACAGGAATCGCATCCCCATCCCCATTTTGAACGGATTTGCGAACATTTCTGCCGACAAACAAAGCATTTAACCTGAAACTATCCCGATATTCAGGTCTGGCGTAAGGAGCATCACCTTCCGTGTGAAGACTGACAATTTCAACATCTTTCAACTCTCCTGCCCGACCAACCATCGCCTCTATCAACCGTTGCGGCGTTGCCGCAGCAGTATGCAAAAAAACCCTGTCTCCAGACTTGATTTTTGCCACCGCATCTTCTGCGGAAAGCGTTCTATAATGCATAAAACCCTTTTTAACTGTTTGCCAGAAAAACCGTTTCAGATACTATTGTTTTTCCGGCGAAGATAAGCCGGAGTATCTGACAAGCCTTTCTGAATTTTATCTTCACGCTCTCCTCTCCCTGCGACAAGCGACGGATTGAGCTCAGCCTCCGGTCCTGGAGTTTTCCTCAGACCAACCTCATGAGGATCATGGATTGATAACTGTCTTCTGATATATGCAGGAATCCGTAAATCCTCTTCCTGCCTTTCAGGAGAAAGAGATACCGTCTGACGAACAGATGCAGGAATTTGTCCGGGCCTCATGCCCGGTACCTGGGCAGCGGTTCGGCGCACCACAGGATCCTTTGCATCCTCTCGATCTTTTCGCTTGAAACCGGTTACAATAACGGTCACTCTGATTTCACCTGATACCTGCGGCTCGTCAACATAACCATTGATAATCTTGGCATCACTGCCGACCTGTTCTTCAATATAGTTCATGGCGTCCGACATGTCCCTCATGGTCACCTCACCGGTAATGTTGACCAGTACCCCTTTGGCGCCCTTGATTGATACTCCCTCAAGAAGAGGGCTGTTGAGGGCATCTGATGATGCTTTCAACGCACGTCGTTCGCCTGCTGCTGCTGCAGAACCCATAACGGCGTCACCCGCACCTGACATAATGCTCCGCACATCAGCAAAGTCTACATTCACATGCCCATGACGGGTAATAATGTCTGCAATGCCTTTTGCCGCCCGGTAAAGAACGTCGTTGGCCATGTTGAATGCTTCAGTGGCGCTGACCCCCTCTTCGGCAATACTCAGAATCTTTTCATTTTCGACCAGAATAAGGGTGTCAATATATTTGCGGAGTTCGGCTATGCCTCCATCAGCAATCTTCGACTTGACCTGACCTTCAAAGTTAAACGGCCTGGTCACGACACCAATCGTGAGGATTCCCATATTTCTTGCAATTGAGGCAATCACCGGAGCGGCGCCCGTACCGGTACCCTTCCCCATACCTGCTGCAATAAATACAAGATCGGCACCACGGAGCTGTGCCGCAATAATTTCTTTGTCATCTTCGGCAGCCTGACGACCTTTTGCCGGATCAGCGCCTGCGCCAAGACCACTTGTTGCTTTTTTCCCGATCTGCACCCTGAGAGGCGCTTTCGAGTTCAGCAACGCCTGACGATCGGTATTAAAAACGATATATTCCACACCGCTTATTTTGCGGTCGATCATATTATTTACCGCATTGCCGCCGCAACCTCCGACGCCGACAATCCTTATGGTAACCCCCTTGCCCTGGTCACTGTCAAACAGACCAGGGTCCAACTCAAATGCCATTGATCATTTCTCCACTTTATCTCGCTCTTGTTAGCTTACCCGTCACAAATTATCCCAAAACTTCTTCATACGATCAACAATTTTTTTCCCTGCGGGCCCCTGATCCTGCGCCACAGAATCTTCCTGTATACCTGTGGGCACCTCCGGCGGCAAGACCTCTGCGGTCGAGGCGAAACTGTGATTGACTGAAAGATTATTCTGGAATGCATGGGCAACAAGCCCCATAACCGTAGCATACATTGGATTGTTGACCGAACCCTTGATTCCGCCAGAAACTCCTTCGGGATAGCCGATACGCACATCAAGCCCAAGAACATCCCGCGTCAGCTCTTCGGCGCCAGGCAGAAGCGAACCGCCTCCCGTGATAATGGCACCTGCATTGAGATATTCATAATAACCCGAACGCTTGACCGAATCCCGAACCAGCTCCAGAATCTCCATCATTCTCGCCTCTATAATCATTGTCAGGGAGCTCTTTGGAACCGATTTTTGAGGCCGCCCTTCGATACCCTCTATGAGAAGCTCCTCCTCCTCTCCGCCAATCTTGCTATAGGCACAACCATGCTTTATTTTCAGCTCCTCGGCAACCTCGTACAACGCTCTCACCCCGTGGGCAATATCATGAGTCACATCGTTGGCGGCAACCTTTATAACCTCTGAGTAACGGATCGCGCCGTCGATATAGATGGCAACCTCGGTCGTTCCGCCGCCGATATCAATGACAACCACTCCGCTTTTCTTCTCACGCTCTTTCATGACGGCCATGCCAGAAGCAACTGGCTCAAAGGTAACGGCACTGATTTCAAGACCAGCCTTTTCGACACACTGTTTGATATTGCGGATCTTTGTTCTCAATCCGACAACGATATAGGCGCTTCCTCTCATGGTCGTCCCTGCCATACCTATCGGATCAAGAAGCCCCTCCTGATCATCAACAATAAATTCCTGGGGAATAACATGAATAATTTCGTGGTCGATATCCAGATACCGGATATTCGTCTTGGCCTTTTCCAGAAAACGCTTGACATCAGACTCATTGACAATGCCTGTCTGATTGATGCTGATTTCCGAATTACTGTGAATACAATGGACATGGGCGCCGGAAATTCCGACATTGACACCATGAATACGAATGGACGACTCCCGTTCGGCATCAGCAACGGCAGCTCTGATTGACGCTACCGTCTTGTTGATATTGACGACCGTTGCCCGTTGAAGACCTTCGGAATTCGAACGTCCTTTTCCAAGGACGTTGAGTTTTCCGAGTTCATCTTTTTCGGCCACCACAACACACACTTTGGTTGTTCCAATATCAAGACCTACCGCAATATTGCTTTTCAGCATCGTTCTAAACTTGCATAATTATCACTGAGAAACATCCTGTGGAACCTCGGGAAGCACCAGATCTCTGGTAAAAATCCTCTCCCGGAACCTCAGATCCACCGTGTCATAAAATCCAAAACCTTTTTTTGACACCACCTTTTGCCAGAATATCTCAAATTTTTTCAACTTTTCCTTAAAGTTACCATCATTACCTACAATAAAACGGGTAGGAGCACGAACCGCTATGCACCAGCTCATATTGTTGCCTTCCAGATGCAGTTCACGAATCAGCATGCTGGCATAATCAGTTTCAGAAAGAGCTTCAAGAAATGAGAGAATTAACGCCACATCCCGGCTGTCAAGTTGACGCAAACCATTCCTCGCCGCTTTCAGACGATTTATTCCAGTAATTTCAAGTAATTTCGGGAATCGCACCCCAACCACAGGTGCCCATGGAAGAAGAAATCCTTCTCGATCAATAACGATCTTCTGACCATCAATGATAGTGACTGCAACCGGCTCCCGCTCAAAAATCCTGACACGGACAATGCCGTTAAGCTCTTTACTGATCACTGCATCCCTGAGATAGGGGAGAGGCTCAATTTTCTTTTTCAGATTTATGGCATCAAGTTCCAGCAGATTTCTGCCTTTATAACCTGCGATGCGCAACAATACCTCACCTTTCTCAATAATCGATGAGCCGTCAACAGTAAAACCCCTGACAACAAGCTCTTTTTTCCACTCTGAGGCAACTTTTACTAACCCTCCGAGTGCTGCAAGAACAAGAAGAAAAATAAAGAACAGCACAAAAACGTGGCTGCCTGCAGAAGCGGGCACCACATCATCCTGCTCCAACTCTTCTTCCGGCACATCGGCAGAATATTCCTGATATTCAGAATCATGCATATCAGTTGGCTTTTTGACTCTTCTCAAGAGAGTGCCAGGCCTGAATCGTCAGACCCTGCGCCCTGAACTGCCGAGCCCTGCGTGCAGCTTTCAGCAATTTTCGAAGCAAGTTGGGTAATATCACCGGCTCCCATGAAAAGAAGCATATTCCCGTTGACCGCATAGCTCATAAGTTCATGACACAGGGTACCTGTATCCGGAATAAAGAAAACATGTTTTCCGCCTGCCTTTCGTACCGCCGCCGCGACCATCTCCCCATTGACGCCAGGATAATCGACGGCCTTTTCACGCGCAGGATAGACGTCCGCAACATAAACAACATCTGCTCTTGAAAGTGCCCAGCCATACTCATCGGCAAACTCTTTTGTGCGAGAAAAAAGGTGCGGCTGAAAAACCGCGACGACCCTTGAATCAACCCATCCGCTTTTGGCCGCCTTGACGGTGGCCTTCACTTCTGAAGGGTGATGGGCGTAATCGTCCACAACCATCAGTCCGGCTCCATTATCGTATTTCACCTGAAACCTTCTCCTCATGCCACTGTACCGGCCAAGTCCGGCAATCAGCCGCTCAGGCATAATCCCCAGCTCAAGGCCTGCCGAAAAAGCAGCAAGTGCATTGAGAACATTATGCCGACCCGGCACGTTGATGCAGACATCATGGTACGAACTGCCATAAGCCTGAATCGTAAAGCTTGTGTGATTTTTTTCGAAAACAATATCAGTGGCCATAACATCGGCAGGTTCCTCAATGCCGAACGTCGTATAGAGACGATTGAGCGATGGAATAATTTTTCTGATCTCCGGCCAGTCAACACAACAGATCACCCGCCCATAAAACGGAACCTTGTTGGCAAACGCAATAAAAGAGCGCTTGAGTTCATCAAGGGTTCCATAGGTGTCCAGATGCTCAGCCTCAAGACTGTTGACAATGGCAATTGTCGGAGTAAGCTTCAAAAAAGCGCGATCATACTCATCAGCTTCGATCACCATGAATTTTCCTTCACCAACCACAGTGCTTCCTTTCAGATAGTCCGATATGCCGCCAATCATGACGGTCGGCAACTCACCTGATTCGATCAGCATAGTGGCAATCATGGCTGTGGTGGTGGTTTTCCCATGCGTACCAGAGATACATATTCCATATTTATACCGCATGAGCTCACCAAGCATCTCGTCCCGCTTGATAACCGGAATGCCGGCCTTCTCTGCTGCAATGATTTCTACGTTTTCTTCAGGCCGTATTGCCGACGAGTAAACAACCACATCGGAGGAGGCGACCTGATCAGCCCTGTGCCCACGATAAATTATTGCCCCATGCTCAGCAAGCTTGTCGGTGACCTCACCTGACGAAAGATCAGAACCAGTAACACCGAACCCGGACTTCAGCAGCAGTTCAGCAATCGCACTCATCCCGGCGCCACCGATGCCAACGATATGAACACTTTTTGTTTTTCCCAATTCCATGATGAGTGCTCTCCGTTAATGTTTTTCTGCAAGACGTATTATTTGTAACGCAAGATGCCGGGACGCATCGGGATGTGCCAGTTTCCGGGAAGCAACGCCCATGTTTCCAAGTCGCTCAGGATCATGAAGCAACTCAAGAAGAGCCGTGAAAGAGACCGGATCGCCGAGATGATCATCCTCAAGCTGAATGGCGGCTCCGTTTGAGACAAGCGCCCGGGCATTATGCCGCTGATGATCTCCGGTCGCATAGGGATATGGCACAAGAGCAGATGGCTTGCCAAGATTCGTCAACTCGGCAATCGATGAAGCGCCTGCCCGACAAAGCACAAGATCAGAGGCGCTGTATACTGTCCCCATATCTTCAATGTATGGCACAAGCCGGAGATATGGAGAAGCAGGTACCAGTGCCTTGATACGTTGAAAATCGAGCGCACCGGTCTGCCAGACAAGATTGGAGGATGCTGTAATGTCCCTGAACCGATCAAGCACTGCATTGTTTATTGAGCGAGCTCCCCTGCTGCCTCCAAAGACAAGCAGAGTCGGTCGCTTTTCATGCAAACCACAGCGTGCCCTGGCCACGGAACTATCAAGCAGTTCAAAAGAGCGGGCAGGATTACCGGTAACAAAAACATTCTGTGTTTTATTAATGAACTTCCGTGCGTCTTCAAAAGCAAGATGCACTTCACTGGCAAGTGTTGCAAGAAGCTTTGTTGTAACTCCTGGAAAGGCATTCTGCTCCTGAACAAGCGTTTTCTTTCCCATGAGCTGAGCGGCGAACAACAGAGGTGCGCTGACAAATCCTCCAGTCCCGACAACAACATCAGGCGCTTCTCGACGAACAAGATTGGCCGCTCGACCAAGTGCCGCCACAAAATCAGCAAGCACACCGACATTTGCCATGAGATCAGCAAGCGAACGCCCTCTTTTAAGGCCTCTGACCGGAATAAGATGGAGCCGGTAACCAAGTCGTGGCACTTCCGTTGCTTCGATACCTCCGGTTGTCCCGGCAAAAGAAATTCCGGCGTCAGGAACCAGTTTCCTGAGTTCTCCGGCCATAGCAACCGCCGGATATAAATGCCCGCCTGTTCCACCCCCTGCAAAAAGTACCTTCATACTCGACTCCCTTGAGGATCACTGGACTGCATGGCCTTGTCAACTTCCTTTTTTTTGTACCTCGATATACTCATGAGAATCCCTACCCCAAGAGAGTTGAACAGAAGGGCGGTGCCGCCATAACTGATAAAAGGCAACGCAACTCCTGTGGTTGGAAGAAGATGGCATGCAACCGCAATATTAATAAAAGCAAACAGAGTAATGGCAATGGTAATCCCGCTTGCAACATATTTACCAAAACTGTCCGGGGCATGCTTGGCAATGATAAGTCCGCAAATGAAAAATCCCGCAAACAGCGCAATAACGGCAACTGCCCCCAAAAATCCGTACTCCTCCCCGATAATGACAAAGACAAAATCATTGTAGGAGAGTGGAAGATACAGCTCTCGCTGCTTGCTGG